>DAOVUO010000020.1 GCA_030632545.1 Bacteroidales bacterium | reverse complement strand
TTAATTCGTGTATTTCCCAATATTCGGGACAAACATTGGCTAAAACTTTAAACTAATGAAATTACTTTTAAAATATAGTATTTTTTTTCTTCTTCTTTTAAATCAGAATATTGCCAACACACAGTCAATATCTCCTGAGCAAATTTATTCATTTACCGACAGAAACCTTTATGTAGTTGGTGAAACCATCCAATTTTCAGTATTTGTTACACAAACAGAAAATATAACCAATGGAAGTAAAATTTTATATTGCGATATTATTTCAGGAGATGAAAATAAGCTTACGACTGGCAAATATTTAATAGAAAATAAACACTCTGCTGGAAGTATTATTATACCTAAAGAATTAAATACAGGCAATTACTATTTAAGGTTTTATACTAAGTTTATGCGGAATTACAATCATTCCAATTTTGCCTACATACCGTTAAAAATAATAAATCCAAATAATAAAGAATTAGTACAAAGCCAAAACACGCAATTAGCAGTTAAAGATTCTCTAAACATTGAAACACCAAATTATTCAAATGAAATTCAAATATCAACAAATAAAAAAATATATAGTACTAGAGATTCAATTTCCATTCAAATAAAAAACAATACACAAAAATTTGAGCATTTTTCAATAACTGTTGTACCAAAGCATTCAATAGATTTAAAAAACACTAAAAATCCAACAAATTTTAGTTCTATGGAGCAAGTTTTTCTCCCAGAAGTAAAGGGAATTTCCTTAAGTGGAAAACTGATTAATAAGAAAAATGAAAAACCTTTGTCCCACACAAATATATATTTAAGTCAAATAGAGAATAAGGATATGATTCCTAGCCATACTGATTCTCTAGGCAGATTTATCTTTCATTTATCCAATCAATTTGGTGAGAAAAAAATTATGCTAACTGCTGAAACTAAAAGCAGCGAAACCGAAATTTTATTCCAAATAGATAAAGATTTTGAGCAGAAACCAAAAGACATAAGTTTTCCTCAGTTTAATCTTAATGAGCAGGAAAAACAGATTGCATTAAAGTTTGCAGTAAATGAACAATTAAAAAAACAGTATTATTCCTCACCAAAAAACAATAAAGTAAGTATTACTAGTAATATTCCTTTTTATGGATCAAAGTCAATCGCCTTTGCATTAGGTAATTACATTGAACTGCCAAATCTAATTGATTATTTTACTGAAATAGATAACCCTATAAAAATAATCAGGCAAAATGAGAAAAACGAATTTAGAATAAAAGGCAATCAAGCAGAATTATATATATACAAACCACTTGTTATGCTCGACTGGGTTGTTGTTCAGGAAGCTGAAGAGATATTAGCTCTCTCGCCTAAATCTATTTCATATATCGAAATAATTAATACTGCTTATTTAAGAAGCGATTTTATTTTTGGCGGTATTATTAATTTCATTTCAAAAAATAATGATTTTGCTGAAATTGAATTTTCAAACTCTACCGTTTCCTTTAAATATAATTTTCTTTCAACAAATATTACTGAGAGTATTTTAACTGAAATAATTGATGAAAATTTACCCGATATAAGAAATACATTATTTTGGCAAGCAAATTTTGAATTATCACCACAAAAAACAAGCAAAATTAATGTAATTTCAGCAGATTCGCCTGGAAATTACACTGTTGTTCTTAGAGGAGTAAATAGTGAAGGAACTAAAATTATTTCCACAACAAATTTTGAAGTAAAAGCACCCTGAAATTTGAATTCTCAATAATAAAAATACAAACATTTATTATCATATCTAAAACTGAAAATAGATAAACGCCTGTACTCCTGCAGATGTAACTTGATAAAGTCCAAAAACAATTATTGTAGTTACTCCAACTTTTGCCCATGCAGGAATTCGAATAAATTGCTCTTTGTAAAAATCCTTAGTTCCAACTGGTAACCAATGAATAGCAAAACCAATAAACATAAGTAAAATAGGCCGCCAATAACCTGTTAATACAGAAAAAATGAGCTCTGGACGAAAATCAAAAGCAATTTGATTAAGCATTAGTCCAACAGCACTCATATCACTAGCTCTGAAAAAAATCCAAGCAAAATGCACAAAATGGAAGGTGATAAATATTGAAATAAATCGTGAGAACCAACCTGATTTTCCATTTGAAGGAAAAAACTGCAACCACATTTTATGAAAAGCTAAACCAACACCATGCAATGCGCCCCAAATAATAAAACGAATTGCTGCACCGTGCCATAATCCACCCAAAAGCATGGTTATAAACAAATTAATATAAGTACGAATTTTTCCTTTTCTATTTCCACCCAAACTTATATATAAATAATCGCGCAACCATGAGGAAAGTGAAATATGCCATCTACGCCAAAAATCGGTTATATTTACTGCTTTATATGGCGAATTAAAATTAAGCGGCAAACGAAAGCCTAGCAATAATGCAACACCAATTGCTATATCAGTATAGCCCGAAAAATCACAATAAATTTGAATTCCATAACCATAAACAGCCAATAAATTTTCAAAACCTGAATACATTTCTGGCGAAGCAAAAATTCTGTCTACAAAATTCACAGAAATATAATCCGAAATCAATACTTTTTTAATCAATCCATTCAAAATAAGGAATATAGCAGTATTAAATTCTGCTTTTGATAATTCGTATTTTTTGTATAATTGAGGTATAAATTCAGATGCCCTAACAATGGGACCAGCAACTAATTGGGGAAAAAATGACACATAAAAACCAAAATCTATTATACTATTTACAGGTTTTTCAAGTTTACCTCGATATAAATCAATCGAATAGCTTATAGTTTGAAAAGTATAAAACGAAATCCCAACAGGTAAAATAATACTCGACACATCAAATCCACTTGAAAACAAATTATTTGACCACAAAGCCAAAGCATTTTGAATTTCGAGATTTAAACCAAAAATTTGATTAATACTTTTCGTAAAAAAATAGGCATATTTAAAATAAGCAAGTAACGATAGATTAACTGTAATGCTTAATGCGACAAATAGTTTCTTTATACTTTTTTTATTAGCGTGATAAATTCCTTGTCCGATATAAAAATCGACAAGGGTAGAAAAAATAAGTAAGCTGAAGAAATAACCACCTGATTTATAATAAAAGAATAAGCTTAAAACAAAAAGATAAGCATTTCTGAGAGGGTTCTTTTTGTACAAAAAGCTATAAAAAAGCATTAAGACAGCTAAGAAAACCCAAAAATAAAGTTGAGTAAATAGGAGTGGTTTTTCTGGATTATAGAAAAATATATCACTCAAAAAATTCATAATCCATTAGAATTTTCAAGTTTATGCTGCTCACTTAACTCAGCTTTATTTCCTCGCTTATAATCAATATATTTATCCCACTGTTTTAAAAAAGCATTAAAAAACAAATCACCTTGAAGTAAATATCCTTGTCTATTATAATGCAATTTATCGCCACTTGTTAATCCATATTTTGTCCAAAGTATAATTGAATTATGACCGCCCATAATATGGAAAAAATCCCAAACTGTAAATCCCATCTCTTCAGACAATGACTTAATTGCATTTACTGCAGACGGTGTGCTCTTATTCAAATATCTTCTGTATAAATAATGGTCGCCAGGCGTAGTTACAATTATAGGAACATCGGGGTAAGCTGATTTTATTCGGCCAATAAGCATTCTGTAGTTTCGTGCAAAACTAGCTGAATCAAAAGATTTTGTATATAAGTCGTTTGTTCCTAATGACATAACAAACAAATCAGGATCTAATGCCCTCAATTGACTTTCGAGAAGCGAACTCGACAACCATGCGGGGACATCAGCTCCATTTATTCCCATTGCATGATAAGCTATGCCCTCATAACTAGTTTCTAAACTAAAGCCATTTAATATAAAAGATGTTTGCTCACTAGAGTTTTTGCTAAAACCAATTATTAATGTATCGCTTGGTTCTTTTAAATAAAAAGTAGCATATCCCTTTTCCGGGTAGTTCTCAACACTTAAAAAATCTTGTTTCAATTTAATATCAAAATTGTGTTTACTTGGAGCAAAAAATACGGTAACTTTATCAAACGGTCGAGTTATTCCATTTTCTTTACGAACAATAAGGGTTAATATAGCATTTGAATCCATTGTTTTAACGGCCGCCCCACCCACACCCATTGGCATACTTGGATGATATTTAATATTTGTTTTTCCAATCCAATTTCCTTTTGCTTTTACATAATAATTAATTGGATTATTTGTACGAGCTAATAAATAAGGAAAAACATAGCCGATACTGCCGTAAGCACCAGGCACAAAATTTTGCAATCTAGTTCTCATTCTATGAGTTAAAACATCTGCCTGAATATGAGAATCACCAATATGAACAATATTAATTTTCCCTTTTCCTTTTGCATTTAACTCATTTATCTTATCAAAAATATGATAAAAATAATCTCGTGAAGGAAGGTTTTCAATCTGATTATCTTCGTACCGAATAAAAGGGAACTGTGGTATTTCATACGGATAATCCTGAGCATCAGCAATAGAACTAAAACTCATAAAAAACAAAACTAAATAATATCGAAACGTCCCACTCATTGTTCACCTTTTTATATATGTTTAGTTTTTTCTCGAGTATATATGGGTTGAAATGTTTTTTTTGCTCTATACTTATATGCTTGATATTCTTTCATCAGAGCATTATAAAACATCGACGACAGAATTACAGAGCCTTTATAATTAAAATGGGTAAAATCTTTATTTGCTAATGGCGGTTTAGCAAACACCCAACTAGGCATAGAATTTTGTCCGCCCATAGCTTGGTACATGTCCCAAAATCCACAACCAGCCCTAAAAGCAGCAGCCTTTTGAGCATTTCTAATTTTTTCAATATTTGGATAAGAAGTATAAAAGCTTCCTTCCTTTTGCGACATGTCGGACAAACCAATTACAATAATTGGAGTTGTAGGATTATAATTTTTCACGACCATTAACTGCTTGTAAAACCAATTTTCGTAATACTTATAACTCTCTCGTGGATTTGGAACTATATTTACACCAAACTGCATAATTATCAGTTTGGTATTCAAATCCTGAATCATTGCGGCTGAATGACTATTATTATTTTTTGTAAACTCAAGTCCCGAGCTTCCTCGCAATGGAATATTATCTACTGTAATTCCTGTATAACTATCCAAGGCAATACCATAAATATTGGGACTACCTGTTCCTTTAAATTCTAATCTAACCTTTGAAACTATAGTGTCAAAATTTAGCTTCCAAACATTATTATCTCCAAAACGTAAATCAATTTCAGCATAAAGACTATCATTAGCATATAATTTTGCATGTGCCGAATTATTCAAATCACCATAGTATAATCTAAAGCGAGAATATTTTCGAGAAGTAAAATAACTAATATTTGTTTTTTTAATGCTTAGCCATGCTTCAACAGTGTCAGCATCAATTATTTCGGGATTTGCATGAGGTTTATAGCGCCCATAGCCTAACATTGAACCAAAAGCTGTTCCTTTTAATGTGGTATCTTTATTAGCAAAAATGGCATAATGAAGCCAATTATCAGAATAATCCTGTACAACTGACATAGTATGCTTAATTACAGGATTTGGACTTAATAAACCAGGGCCGTAACCACCAAACTGCTTTTGTAATCTATTACGAATATATGAACTAATCCTATCACCTTCGAGCTGAGAATCACCATAATGCGCTACGTGAATTGTAGTATTCGACTCTTCTAATGCTTCAAAAAAAGGATATAATATACTACGGTTATTATGTGAAAATTCTACTCTATGAACTACTTTTTTCAAACTATCAGCCTTATAACGCACGGTATCCGTCTCGTCTAAAAGCACTTTGTCTAAGTTATTTAAGCCAGCTAGGGCTTCTGATGCCTGATCTGTTTCTATAATAGCATTAATATCAGCATATTGAATAGTTTCGGGTGCTAATAATTCGGGAATACTAATAAATTTCAGCTCTACATCGCCTAGTTTCAATCCATTACTTGGAAAACTAAAGGAAACAAGTGCCAATAGTGAAAAAACAGATAAAATATAAACTAATATTTGACTTGGTTTCATGTATTTATAATTTGTACCCATTTAAAATATTTGTCATACATTTTAATCCGATTACTTATGTATTTCAAGTATTATAGCAGCTATTGGCTGTTTCATGGGGTGAAATTTTATTTTCGCTTAATTTTTAGAACATCGCCAGGCTGCAATTTTTGAACACTGTGGCTTGTAAGTCCATTAAGTTTCATTATATCACTATCGCTCACACCTGGGAATTTTTGTGCTATTACCCACAGGCTTTCACCTTTTCTTACAGTATGATAAACATAATTTGCATCTTTAGGTACTTGCTTGCTTAAACCAGAACTTGAAGTGCCACTACTAGCGTATTGTTTACTTTTTTGTTCCTGATTCAATTTATTAATACTACTATACTTTGCAGCCTTACTATTAGGAACATAGATAGATAATTTTTGTCCAACAGAAATTCGGCTACTACGCAAATTATTCCAATACTTTATGTCGTTTACTTTTACTCCGTACCAGTTGGCAACTAAACTAATTGCATCTCCAGACTTAACCGTATAGTAAACCTTTGTTTTTCCTTTCACATCGGGTGGAGTGTAGGAATACGAATAATTTCCTCGTCCTCCAGAATAACTATTTGATGAATATTTTGGTGCTTCTTCAAAAACAATCTTTGGATTAAGGTAAATACTGTCCTTATAAGCTAAAATACTATCTTGTAAATCAATAAACTGAAATGCAATATCTTGTGGTAATGTAAGCGGCATACCATTTTTATCCTCTGGTATAATATCTCTTCTGTACTCAGGATTCAAATCACGAATCATTTGAATAGGAACATTTAAAACTTGTGCAATTTGCTCAAAATGAACTTTTTCATTCAGCATTATAGTGTCAATAGCCAATGGAATATCTATTTTAGCTGGTGTAATATTATGCTCTGCCGAAAAGTTCATTAAATAAGCTGCTGCAACAAAAGCAGGTACATAACCTCTTGTTTCTTTCGGCAAATAGTAATAAATTTCCCAAAAATCACGTTTCCCACCTGAACGTCGAATTGCTTTGTTCACATTTCCTGGACCACAATTATAGGCTGCTAAAGCTAAAATCCAATCTTTATAAATATCGTTCAAATCTGATAAGTATTGTGCTGCGGCTACACTTGATTTATATGGACTTCTACGCTCATCTATATACGAATTTATTTTCAAATCGTACATTCTAGCTGTACCATACATAAATTGCCAAAGTCCGGTTGCCCCAACTCGAGAAACTGCTCTAGGATTTAAAGCTGACTCTATAACAGCAAGGTATTTTAATTCTAATGGCAATTGCTTTGCATCCAGAATCTCCTCAAACATTGGAAAATAATAGCTAGATAATCCAAGCATTAATTCCACCTGCGATTTTCTTTTGGCATACATATTTATAAAACTTCTTACCTTTTCGTTGTATGTCAAAGGAATAAAGCTATGCAAATCATTTAAACGCTGTATATATACAGAATCTGGGAAGTTAGTAATTATAGAGTCGCTTTCTCTGAACTCTATTTTATTCATTTCTATTGATTTCTGAACCAACCACAATGTCATTAGACTATCTATGTTTTGCTCAATCATATCTGTCTCTTGCACCACAATGCTAGAATCTTGGCTTTGTGCAAAGATTACACCCATAAAAGCTAAGAAGCTTATGGATAAAGCATAAATCTTTTTCATTTTATCTTTATTTTTGTATTTATTACTGTTTTAATACTTCCCCGATGTTCGGGACAGGCTGTTAAGTTTTAAGTTTCGAGAGCTAAATTTTAAGTTAAGATACTTAATATATAGCAGTTATGCTTAATGAATTTATTTTTGCAAATATTTATCAGTTTAATACTTCGTTAAATTTCAACCACAGTTTGTCTCAAATATCGGAAAATATACTAATAAATTATATTTATTGGCCTTTTGGCATTAGTTGATTGTCATTTAGTGCATTACACAGGTGCTTGACGATGTATTGCCAGTAAATAATCAATAAAAATTATTAAAATCATTTGTTTTATTAAAAACTTACTGCAAACGAAAGGCCATAAACAGGTTTCGCTTGTATTGTTGGCATTATTTGAGGTTGAACATTTATTGCAAATTCATTACCTACATCAAAAAATGTTAAATGAGCATCAACAGCAGCGTCTAAAATATTGAGTAAATAGGTAAAACCCATACCTATAAAAAGCAAATCTCTATTCCTCCTGTAATATTCCTTATATTTCTGTAATGTTTCTATGGGAACGTTTTCTTCGTAATAAAAAGTTGGGCCAGGAAGACCATAAGCGGAATAACGTAGTAAAAACTCCTGATAAAGCTGATTATTTTGCTGGGCAAAAAACAATAAACTTGTAAAACTGCCGTAAATAATTGGTATTTTATAATAAGACTCATTATAAAATTGCCCAGCACCAGGTACTAGTGCCGATAAATAAGCTGCAACTTTTGGATTTTTATCATTAAGAACAACAGCCTCAGTTTCAGGCACATCTAGCTCCTCCTGTGCGTAGATAAATCCTGTATCTAACAAGCCCACAAAGAGCACAACTACTAAATAACGCAACATTTCTTTCCCCTCTATAATATTATTTCTTCTTCTGCGCAAGCATTTCCATTATACGCTCTAAATCATTATCTGAAACAAATGGAATAATTAATTTTCCACTCCCTTTACTACTTCTTTTTATTTCTACTTTTGCCTCAAATTTTTGAGTCAATAGTTGAGTATAATTTTGCACTATTTCAGGTTGCTCATCTTCTTTTTTACTTTCAGATTTTTCTTCAGGATTTTGAGCCAAACGCACTATTTCCTCAACTTTTCTTACTGATAATCCCTCCTCTACGGTACGAAAAAACAGCTTTTTCATGGCTTTTTCATCACCATAAGCCAATATTGCTTTGGCATGCCCCATACCTATCAAACGGTCGCGAACTCCAATTTGTATTTCAGCAGGTAATTTTAATAATCGCAAATAGTTCGTAACAGTAGTCCGTTTTTTACCAACACGCTCACTCATTGACTCCTGAGTAAGGCTACATTCTTCTATCAAACGCTGATAACTAATGGCAATTTCTATAGAGTTTAAATCTTCTCGCTGAATATTTTCCACCAAAGCCATTTCAAGCATTTGATTATCTTCAACCTCTCGAACAAAAGCAGGAACTTTTTTCAATCCTGCTAATTTAGAGGCTTTGAATCTTCTTTCGCCTGAGATTAACTGAAATTTACCAGATTCTAAACGTCGAACAGTTATAGGCTGTATAATACCCAATTCCTTAATCGACAATGAAAGTTCTTCGATTGCCACCTCGTCAAATTCAGTTCTTGGCTGAAATGGATTTGCTTCAATATCTCCAATGGCAACTTCTTCAAACTTATCCGAGCCTTTTGCGGCTGTAACATCACGCCTATTATCATAATCGGAACTCTCGATTAATGCGCCTAAACCTCTTCCTAGAGCAGCTTTCTTTTTAGTCATGCTAAAATAAAAATTCTATAAATAATCTAATTTTCTTCTTGTTCTTCTTCTTGACTTTCTTCTTCTGCTAATTTATCAGCAATTCGCTGTAACATCTCTTTGGCCAAATTCAAATAATTAATTGCACCCTTAGATGTTGCATCATACATTACCACAGGTTTTCCATAACTTGGTGCTTCGCTGAGCTTTACATTACGCTGAATAATTGTTTCAAATACCATTTTATCAAAATGATGCTGAACCTCTTGTACCACTTGATTAGATAAACGCAAACGTGCATCATACATGGTTAACAAGAAACCTTCTATCTCTAAGTCAACATTTAAGCGACTTTGAATCATTTTTATGGTATTTAATAATTTACCTAAACCTTCTAATGCAAAATATTCACACTGAACAGGAATAATAACAGAATCGGCTGCTGTAAGCGAGTTTAAAGTAAGTAATCCTAAGGATGGCGAACAATCAATTAATACATAATCATACTTATCCTTAACTTTACTAACAGTATTTTTAAGAATATTTTCTCGATTGGGCATATTTAGCATTTCAATTTCAGCACCAACCAAGTCAATATGAGCTGGAATTATGTCTAAATTTTCGGTATCGCTTTGCAATAATACAGAATTTGGGTCTTCGTTATCAATTAAACACTCGTATATACTATTTTCTATTTTACGTAAATCAAAACCCAAACCAGATGTTGCATTAGCCTGAGGATCTGCATCTATAAGTAATACTTTTTTTTCTAATACAGCCAAACTGGCAGCTAAATTGATTGCTGTGGTTGTTTTTCCAACACCACCCTTTTGATTAGCAATGGCAATTACTCTTGACATAGTTTATTTATTTGATATTATTATCGTTACGAAAATACAATTTAGTGCATTTTCAAGAGCAAATTTAGAATATTTATTCGATAAGTTCGATAAATTTTATAAAAACATGTTAATAACTTAAGTCTTCCTGTTGATAACCTGTTTATAAAACACTAAATTATCATTATAATACTGTTGTTTATATCAAATAAGATATTCACTTACAAATAATTAAGCAAGTAATAGATTTTAAAAAAGCTGTTGAAAGCGTTTTTGTTAATTAATTGAGTTTTTTAAAAACACTTCTAAGTCTAATATTTCAATTTTCCCACCTAAAAAAGCAAGTACTAAATACTTCATATCATTGCTAATAGTAACAGTTTTAATGGAATAATTGTAATTAATTTCCTTTACTTTCCTTTTTTTATATAGATTATAAACAAGCAAATTGCCACTTTCAGTTCCCAGCACTATAAAATCAGTTAAAACACTTGACTTTGCTGTATTTATTAGCGCAGCAGCAGAAGTGATATAGTTACTTAACTCAAATGTTTTTTTGTCGAAAACTCTAATGCGTCCATTTCTTGATACAAAATAAATAAAAATCTCCTCCTGATATGAACTAATACTAATTATTGGCGAATTATCTGAAATAAGAAATGGTTCAGATATTTTAGTTTTTGGATTAAAAAAAAACACATCACCCACTTCAGTCCCTACCACTAGCTGCTTAATATTATCACAAAAATAAATCTCAGTTAAGCTATTGTCATCAATCCTAAAACTTTTGTATTCCCCTTGTTCATATCTAATTACAAATATATTCCCCTTTGAATCACCTGCATACAATATTTCATATCTTGTGTCAAAAGCTAATGATACAATAGCATTATTAAACTTAAATTGAGCTTCTAAACGCCAAATACCAGTTCTCCATAATCGGATAATACCACTAGCATCGGCAACTGCTAAATAATCGCCATTAGGACTAAATTTCACATCAAAAATAGCGTTATTACCATACAAATCAGCTACTTTTGATTTCTTGTCTACATCAAAAACAACAATATGACTATTTGTAGTTCCAATGGCTAATAAACTAGAAAATGGATGAAATTGCATGCTAATAATTTCCTCACCCACCAAGTTATACTCATAGTACAAACTGTCTGTTTGCTGAGCATAATGGGGAAAATAAATTAGTAAACTGATAAATGTAAACAGAAAAAAACGCATTGCAATTATCTAGCTATATGTTTCAACGGACAAAATTAAAATTTAATTTAATTAATCGTAGCCGCTTGTAGGAATAAATAGTATTTTGTTTTTTTAACTTCCCGAAAGTTTTAAAAGTTTCGGGAAGTTGAGGAAGTTGAATGACTAAAAATCTGATAAATTATAAAGATTTTCCTTTAAATTTTGATTCGGCTGCCAAGTTCTTACATGAATTATAGGCTCTTGCGGATTATTCAAGTCCACAATTAAAAATAAATAACCAGTATCGCCATAATTACTCGAATAATAGTTTTGCTTTATCTGAACCCCATAAATATTATTTCCAATACCGCCCTTTTTCACCTTACTTTCTTCAAATTTAATATTTATAAATTCCTTGCTTCCAAACGAATATGTTAATTTTTTAATATATTGTTCTTTAGTCAAACGGTTGTATTTTACTATTTCGCTTTTTTTGTAAATATTATCGGGGTCGGACTTCACTTTTAGAATATAACCTGTAATAATAAGTGCATCATCAGCAAAAATTGATTGCAAATAATCCAAGCGTTTTAATGCATAAGCTGTTTTATAATGTTCTAAAAAATCAACAAGAACCAAACGACTGGTCTCGTCCCAATACTCATTATTTAAAATACTTGTAAGAGCATTCTGACTTAAACCAAAGGTTATACTCTCAATAAGATTATTTTCGTTGAAGTGAAAAACAACGCTTTCGACAAACTCCTTATTGTTTTTAAATTTAAAATTCATTTTAAGCGAGCGACAAACAGTTTTATTATTTAGTTTTGCGATTTCAATATTCTGATAATCTAATACATAAGCATTTCCATAGCTTATTAGTTTAGTAAACATATCAAAACCTTGATTGGTAAACATGTTTTTTACCAAAGAATATTGCTTGCTATTTATTGCTTTTGTAATTTCCTGAATAATTTGAGCATAAAACATTGTGTTTTCTGATGAAAATAAGCCTAAATCCTCTTTCGGTTTTGGAACTTCTGTTTTGCTAGCCAAAGTTTTTACATTAAAATACGAATTTCGGAAAGGAATTGGCTCTACATTGCTCATAACATCTTGTAGCTCACGGTCTATAATTGCTTCACTTTCGAATATATATTCTGCTTTTATTTTTAATAATTCGGGTAATTCGGCTTTTTCGCCAGCAAATTCGGCATAAGCCAAACCGTCTTTTGCACTAATTATTGGCGACCAATCTCTACCGTTCCAGTACGAATAATCGAAATTACTAACTGGCTTCCCATCAATATTTACAATTAAAGAAAGTGTTTTTAGATTATTATTTTCCGTTGATTTACCAGCAGATATACTTATTTCGGAAAAAAGACGATTCATTTGCGCCGATAACCAAGTAAAAAGTAGAACTTCATTATTTTGTAAATTTACATATTTGGCACTATTCACTTCCGGATGGCTCTTGAGCAAAACTAAAGACCAATAATAATAGCGCAAAGCATCGGCAATTTGACTGTTTTGCTCTGCGGCTTGTGCCAAACTAGCAAAACTCTTAATTTTTTCTAATCGCTCGGCAAAAACCTTAGCAATTTCGCTGCGTTTTATATACCTAAAAACCCATGCATCGGGCTCATTACTTACTACAATCCGCTCGGTATTATGCAATGTAGCTTGCGAATAAGTATTTATAATAATATTTACTTTTTCCTTAAACTCTTTCTGGTTTAAACCCTGATAATTATAAGAAAACTCGCTTTGTACTGTTGTTGAAATTTGGCCAATAAGAAACTGAAGTGCGTATTGGTCGGCAACTCTAAGTGTTGTTCCTCCACCTTCGCCCCAAATATAAATTTCGGGCTGGGCTTTTATCTCGCTAAGCGTTTGAGCATGTAAAATTCCTACTAAAAAAATATGACTAAAAAAAAATAATGTGCTAATAAAATACTTCATTTTAATTGAGCTTGAAATATATACTGTGAACCAAAATTACTCACTTTATAATAAAAGCCAAAGTTTTGTGCCTATTTTTTTAGGGCAAACGCATGAAAATAATAATCTTTATTAAAGGTAATAAGGTTATATTTGTTACATATATTTTTTCTACTAAGGTTAAAACTCTTAAAATAAGACTTTTATAGTAGGTAAAACCATATTGTTTATTTTCAACCTTAGTAGAAAATAAAGAGTAGTAATAACCTAGCTTATTACC
>DAOVUO010000491.1 GCA_030632545.1 Bacteroidales bacterium | reverse complement strand
TTGCATTGCTTTTACAAAGTCGGCAGCACTTTCGATTAAACCACCTGTGTTATTTTTTATAAGATAGTTGCAACCAGCAGACCGAGTATCGCCTGCCCTACCCGGAAATGCAAAAACATCTCTATTATAATTAAGTGCCAAATCGGCTGTAATTAAAGAACCTCCTTTTAATGCAGATTCCACTACTATTGTTGCGTCTGCCAGTCCTGCCACAATTCTATTACGACGAGCAAAATTCTCTGGAATTATCCTACTCTCGTAACTAAACTCGGTAAGTAATGCGCCATTTTTAATTATCCTTTGTGCTAAATCTCTATTTGATGCAGGATAAATAGTATCTAAACCATGCCCCAAAACAGCCAATGTAGGAAGATCATTTTCCACCGCAGCCTTATGCGCACATGTATCAACCCCCGCAGCCATGCCGCTTACAATAATAATTTTAGGATATATTGTTTTAAGCTCTTTGATAAAAGTTTTGCATAAATCTAAGCCATAGTTGGTTGCTTTTCGAGTTCCCACAATACTTACAAAACGATAACCCTTAAAATCAATATTACCCAGATAATACAAAACTGCTGGTGCATCGCCACAATTCATAAGTTTAAATGGATAATCGGGCGAGGCTATGCTTATTGCTTTAAGCCTGTGTTTCTCAATTCGCTCCATTTCATAAATGGCATTATTTTCTGCTTCTGTCCTATCCCATTGTTGTATGTACTTTGCCGAAATCCCCCCTTTTTGAATAAGTTCGTGTGTTGCAGCTTTAAAAGCCGTTTGCGGTGAACCAAATAGTTCAATAAGCTTTTTCACACTATTATTTCCTACACCCTTTAACTGTTGTAAGGCAATGGTATATTTAAGTTCGGTTAAATCCACTTGAAAAGTATATGCTAATTTTTATTTTACTGATATTTTTATGAACTAAAAAATTTTATTATGGATATAACTGCATTATTAAAGTATAAAACTTGCAATTAACCAATTAAAATTGTCATTACGACAAAGAAAGCAATCTCTTGGATAATAAACTAGTTAGGTAAAAAGAGACCGCTTCGTTCATCGCAGTGACGCACATTGTCATATCACTTATTTATCTTTTTTGCTCAATTTTTTACTCTATTAAACCTTAAAAATCGAAGCATCCATTTAGGTAAAACCTTTGACGAATCACGCTTTTTCATATCTAAATAAAACCCAATTTTTTTGGCAATTGGCACTTTAAACGATTCTACAAACTCTATTAAAGTTCCATCAGGGTCTTCTATGTATGCAAATGTTCCGGCAGCTTCGCCCATATCAAAATGCTCGCCTGCATCTACAGTAAATGGAAATCCTTTGGACTTACACTCATTACGCAAAGCACGCATTTCTATAATATCAAAACAAAGATGAATATAACCTAAGTCTCCCCACATTCTATTTTCAAACATCTTGCGAGTTTCACCTCCTTTTAATTGCACTAATTCCAACTGGCTAGGTCCAAACATTTGACTAAATGCACCTTTTCGAGCTTCTTTATGTCCAATTAACATTCTGCGAAATTCTCTATCGCCACCTGGTATTCCTTTAAAATCGTCAAAAGTTCCAGTTTTATCATAAATAATATCATCGTAGCCTAAAATATCTCTATACAAAGTTAAGGACTTTTCGATATCCGACACTCCAAGTATCGCACCCGAAGGGCCACCAGTAAGTTCTTTCCCTGCAATATACACATAATCATCTTCTACTACCTCAAATACATTTCCATACGGGTCGCTCAAAAAGAAATGTTTTTTACCACTTGGTGATTCTGCTAATTCGGTAAGTATATTATATTTTCTACTTTTAAACTCCTTATATGTAGCATCAACATTTGTAGTACGAACTTTACCAGCAAAAATACCTAAATCGCCTAATTTAATCTCAAAATCCGCTGCTACAGGAGTACGGCTCGTATATTGCCAAATTTCGAACCCACTTCCTCCTTGTAAATTTACTGCTAATACTGCATGTCTGTCACGAGGTTCGCCACCTGTATAAGGCAACATTAATGCGGCAGTTGCAGCCTCCTCAAATATTGGAACATTCATACTAAATGCTTCGCGATACCATTTCCATGCTTCGTGAACATTGCTTATTCCAATACCTAATTGTTGAATCCCCGTTATTAATTTTGCCATTTTTTTATCTATTTTGCCGCAAATATAAACAATTAGCCTATATGATTAATAATAGCTTTATCATTTTTTATCTATTTAAAAGAAAAGCCTACATTTGTAGCCAAATTTAAATTTATAAAGCTGTGGATATATTTAAAAAATTGGACGTTAAAAAAACGCCACTTGGACAATATCAGGATGTAGCTGAAGGTTATTTTGCATTTCCTAAATTAGAGGGAGAAATTGCCCCTCGTATGACTTTTAGAGGTAAAGAAGTTTTAACTTGGAGCATAAATAACTATTTAGGTTTAGCTAATTTACCAGAAATTAGAAAAGCTGATGCTGATGCGGCTAAAGAATGGGGATTAGCTTACCCTATGGGAGCTCGATTAATGTCGGGACATACTTCATATCACGAAAAATTAGAGCGTGAACTTGCTGATTTAGAGCAAAAAGAAGATGCTTTCTTATTAAACTACGGTTATCAAGGAATGGTTTCTACAATTGATGCTTTATTAGATAGAAAAGATGTAGTTATATACGACAACGAAAGCCATGC
>DAOVUO010000182.1 GCA_030632545.1 Bacteroidales bacterium | reverse complement strand
GCAATGGCCTGTTCAGCACCTATCTGCTTACCATTTAACTATTGAAGAAGGTACAAAACTACACCAACAAGTCCCACAAGCCCAGATAAAGGAAATAAGCGACGATAAATCAGTTCAGCAAGTTGAAAGCCTAATGGATATAAGTGCTCAACATGGATTTGAACAATACGAAATATCCAATTTTGCACGTAATAAATTGTATTCAAAGCATAATTCGGCCTATTGGCAGCAAAAAGCTTATCTAGGATTAGGGCCTTCTGCACATTCCTTTAGTAAAGATAAACGATATTGGAATCATAGTAGTTTGATTAAATACATAGATAATTTACAGAAAAACAAACTATTCTATGCCTTTGAAATATTGAGCCCTACCGACAAATTTAATGATATGATAATTACTGCTCTGCGTACATCTAAAGGACTAAATATTGATGAACTACATAGCTACTATCAGCCTAAAGAACACTGGAATATTATACTAAACAAATACATTGAAAAAGGTTTTATCGTTCAAAAAGAAACAAATTTTAGTTTAAGTAGAAAAGGAATACATTTAGCTGATAGTATAATGGCTGATTTAATGATTATAAAAGAATGAAAAGTACAGATAAACTCGACAAAGAAACAATTCAAATCAAGTGGCGTTACCTACAAGCGAAACTAGCCGATCAATTTGGTGCAGATGCTGATGTGGTAAATGCCTTATACTTAATTGGAGTTCAAGAGAGCGGTAAGGGATTTACAAATTTTACTAGAGACGAAAAAATAGCTTTAATTACAATGGGCAATCATAAAGTATTAACATACTTTGGGTATTATAAAGAGGCGGTAACAAAAATCAATGACTTGCCAAAGTTTGAACAAGTTAATGACATTAAAACTTTATCGCAATTACAAAAGGATGAACTAATTTTACATGGTATTATACTCTATTTCATGGATATTAATTATATTTGACGATTGAAGTAACTAACATACGATTATAAAGAAAAATTCCGTTAAAGAAGTCAGTATAAATAAATACATTAACCATAAATTTAATACACATGAAAAAAAATCTCATTAGTCTTGTCGTTCTTATTTTTACATTCAGCTATACAGCAATAGCGCAAAAATACGTACTTATATCAACAGAATATGGTGATATGAAAGTTCTGCTTTATGACGAAACACCTCTACATCAAGAAAACTTTATTAAACTAGCAAAAGATGGTTTTTTTGATGGCACTTTATTTCATCGTGTAATAAAGGAATTTATGATTCAAGGTGGTGATCCCGAATCAAAAACGGCTCAAGCAGGTGCACCTTTAGGTAGCGGTGGGCCTGGTTATACTGTTCCAGCTGAATTTAAAGCTAATTTATTTCACAAAAAGGGAGCTTTATCTGCTGCTCGTATGGGCGACCAAATGAATCCAATGAAAGCTTCCTCAGGTTCGCAATTTTATGTTGTTCAGGGTAAAGTGTACAACGACGCTCAATTAAATATGCTCGAAGGTCGTTTAGGTTTTAAGCTTTCCGATGAGCAGCGTAAAGCATATAAAACTGTTGGTGGAACGCCTTTCTTAGACCGTAACTATACTGTTTTTGGTGAAATAGTTGACGGACTGGACGTTATTGACAAGATTGCCGCTGTTGCTACTGATGGTAGCGATAGACCTAAAAAAGATATTAAAATGACTGTGAAAGTAGTGAAATAAGTTTTTTTCAAATAAAAATTAGTAATTTCGCCGCACTTTCCATAATGCATAAATATGTTACAAAAAGTTAAAGAATTAGATATTCAAGTAGAAGCGTTTGTGCCCCAATCATCAGAGGAGCTAGAACAATTCCGTATTCAAATGTTGGGTAAAAAAGGTGCTATAAGCCAACTGTTTACCGAATTCAAAAACGTACCAGTTGAACAAAAACGTGAGTTTGGTGCTTCGCTTAATATACTTAAAACTAAAGCACAAGAGAAAATAGCCCAACTAAAGCAATCGCTTGAGGATAAAAATGTGACAAGTCACAATTTAGATTTAAGTTTACCTGCCGACCCTGTTAAATTAGGCTCTCGACACCCAGTTGCTCTGGTTCATAACGAAATTGTAGATATTTTTGCTCGACTTGGTTTTACAGTATTCAATGGCCCCGAAATTGAGGACGATTGGCATGTGTTTAGCGCATTAAACTTTCCTCCTGAACATCCAGCTAGAGATATGCAGGATACATTTTTTGTTAATCAAAAAGACGAAGTTCTTTTACGCACGCATACCTCATCGGTTCAAGTTAGGGCAATGGAAGCTCAAAAACCACCTATTAGAACTATTGCACCTGGTAGAGTATATCGTAACGAAGCAATATCAGCACGTTCGCACTGTATGTTTCATCAAATAGAGGGGCTTTATATTGATAAAGATGTATCATTTGCTGATTTAAAGCAAACTTTGCTCTATTTCGCAAAGGAATTTTTCGGAAAGGATACAAAAATTCGTATGCGTCCGTCTTATTTTCCATTTACTGAACCATCTGCCGAAGTAGATGTATCATGTTCGTTATGCGGTGGCAAAGGTTGTAATGTGTGTAAATATACAGGTTATCTTGAGATATTAGGAGCAGGAATGGTTGACCCTAATGTGTTAAAAGCTAGTGGAATTGATGATAAAATATACACTGGTTATGCTTTTGGACTAGGATTAGAGCGAATTGCAATGCTTAAATATGGAATTACCGATATTAGAGTTCTATTTGAAAATGATGTTCGTTTTTTAGAGCAATTTAAAAGCGTATTTTAAAGCATAGCAATAATATTATAGTTTTTATACCGAGCTGTTGTCATGTAAAATAAATTTTCGTAATATGCTAATCGTTCGGCATTGTTTACTCCCAAACAAATCGGGTATACGGTGAAGATTTTTAATATATTTGATAACGGTTTAGATAATATGAATAATGCAAAAGAAAAAATAAAATTTATTGATTTATTTGCTGGAATTGGTGGATTTAGAATTGCTTTTGAGGAAACTTGTCATGAAAATAATATAGTTCCAGAATGTGTATTCTCTTCGGATATTGATAAATTTTGTCAAGATTCGTATGAGGCAAATTTTGGTGAGCGTCCATTTGGTGATATAACTATGATTAGTGAGAAAGATATCCCAGAACATGATATCCTTTTTGCAGGTTTTCCATGCCAGCCATTCAGTATAATAGGTCAAATGAAAGGTTTAGCTGATACGCGAGGAACTTTATTTTTTGATATTGCACGGATTATAGGCGAAAAAAAACCCAAAGCTTTTATTCTCGAAAATGTAAAACAATTAGTCGGGCATGATAAAGGAAATACACTTAAAATTATACTCAAAACGCTTAGAGATGAATTGAATTATCATGTACAGTACAGTGTTTTAAATGCATTAGATTATGGTTTGCCTCATAAAAGGGAGCGAATAATAATCATTGGCCATAAAGAGCCAATTAAATTTACTTATCCAGAACCTATTAAACCATTTAAACCATTATCAGATTTTTTGGAGACAAATGTGGATCAAAAATATTTTGCATCTGATTATATAAAAGAAAAAAGAAAAGCAAGTCATGAAACATCATATTTTCCATCAATATGGCATGAAAACAAATCTGGAAATATTAGTTCTCATCCTTATTCTTGTGCATTAAGAGCAGGTGCTTCCTATAATTATTTATTAGTTAATGGCGAGCGGCGACTTACACCTCGTGAAATGTTTAGATTGCAAGGTTTTCCTGATTGGTATAAGATTGTAGTAAGTGATGGACAGGCGAGAAAACAGGCAGGTAATGCAGTGCCAGTAAACATGATAAAAGCGGTTATCAAAAATCTACTTCCATATATTGCCGTTAGTATAAATCAGAATTTGGTTTTGAAAGAATATGATTTGAATTATAATACTAGTGAATAATGAAAAAAACACCTAGACTAAGAAATGTGAATAAGTCTATTCCGCCATATCCACTGAATAATTTCAGACATGATTTTCCTTATTTACTTGGTCGTGAAATAGTTTATCTACTTGCAAGCAAAGGGCGAGCTGTGATTGAAGGTAGTGAATGGGAAGAAATTTTTGCTCATTGTATTGGTGCAAACTGGAAGCCATCAAATGTAGGGTTGGATGATGTCGTTTTTGGGAATACTGCATGGGGAGCAAAAACAGTAAAGTCGAGCGTTAAGGATTTTAGAAATTTGAAAAAAGTACGATTAATTTCTGGTCGTAATTCAATTGTATATTCTTATGGTGGGACAATTGACATTAACTCTGATCCAACAAAAACAGGAGAGCAAGTTCTTGAAATATGGAATGAAAGAGTTTCTTCAATTAGAGAAAAGTATAAAAATCTTAGAACAGTTGTTTTAGTAAAATCAGATGATTTAACACAAATTGCTGTCTTTGAACATGAAACAATACGATTTGACAATGAATTATATGATTTTTCTTGGAATAAAAATGGAAATTTAGAAGGATATGATAAAAATACTTTAAACAAGAAATTCACTTGGCAGCCCCATGGTTCGCAATTTACAATTATTGAAGAAGTCCCTGAGCAAATTTTAGTTTTAAAGATAAGGCAACCAGAAGTTCTTGATAAGGATAAAATACTGGGAATTATTGGTTTTGACAATTCTTGGGTTACAATTGAAAGAAAATTATAGAAATTAAATACCATTTATGAGTTATGTAAAATATTTTGCTATTCGTTTTCATATATTAAAGAAAATTAAGTGACAAACTTATGAAAAGAGCATATACTATTCTATTCATTTTATTAGTAATTCAATACTCTTATGCCCAAAACGAAATAAACCCTAATGGATATTCAATTTTTCGCTATCCAAATGGAAAAACTGCTTCCGAAGGTCATATGCGAAATGGACAACCAGATGGATATTGGAAAACTTTTTATACCAATGGACATCAGAAATCTATTGGTAAGCGTACAAATTTTCAGCTTGATAGTATTTGGGTGTTTTTTTCGGAGCGTGGAGATACTACAGAACGCATTAGCTATAAAATTGGGAAAAAAAATGGCTGGTACTTTCGTTATGCCGCTTACGATGATTCGGTAAGAATAAACAGAATTACAGAAAAAGTACTCTATTTAGATGATAATCGGCAGGGACAAGCTTTTATGTATTATCCAACGGGAGAATTACATCAAATTATTCCTTATCATACTGGTAAACGCCAAGGACAGGGTTTTGAATTTAATAAATCGGGGAATATAATTACACTTTTGCGCTATAGTAACGATATGCTTTACGACAAAGATTATATAAATCGCTATGATAATCAAAAGCACAAACAAGGCTATTGGAAAGCGTTTTACAATGATTATACAATTAAATCTGAAGCATTTTATATAAAGGGAAAACTCGAAGGCATAGTTAAGTATTATAACGAACGAGGAAAACTAATTGAAAATATACTTTATAGAAATGGTGTTTTAGTTGAAAACAAAGAACTTATAGATGAAAATAAAGTAGAAATAAAAACAGAACGAAATACTGATGGCAGCATTAAAAGTAAAGGAGCATATCAAGCAGGGAAAAAAATTGGCATCCATAGCTATTATGGCAAAGGAGCAAAAATAGATTCGGCATTACAATACACAGAGAACGGGATAATTAGTGGCAAAGGACAAATAGATTCTTTAGAGAATAAACAAGGTATTTGGGAAGAATACGATAGCCTAGGACATGTAGCAGCAAAAGGAAATTATAAAAATGGACAACAACAGGGAAAATGGACTTTTTATAACGCACAAGGGAAGCGTATTCAAAAAGGAAGTTATTCTCGCGGAAAACCACAAGGAATATGGCAATGGTTTTACAGCGATGGCTCTTTAAGAAGAGAAGAAGATTATTTACGTGGTTTTGCAGAAGGTGCATCTGTTGAATATGATGAACTGGGAAATATTATTGCAGAAGGTGACTTTTTAGAAGGCGAAAGAAATAATGAATGGTTTTTTAAAGTGGGTAATATC
>DAOVUO010000084.1 GCA_030632545.1 Bacteroidales bacterium | reverse complement strand
ACTAATTTGCAAAATATGATTAGCTGATTCTGGTACATGAATACTTAATAATCCAAGACCAGCTTTTAAGGCAGCTCTGGATGAAAGAACCGTAGCACCATAACTGCCCTTTTTTCCACTAATCAATAGAGCATGTCCAAAATTACCTTTATGAACAAATTTACCCCTTGTTCTAATTTTCTTTTTAATATCAAATTTTTCAATTAAGAAATAATCAACATCTAGGCTTTTTATAAAATTTGCATCTAAGCCAATAGACATACTGTGCCAATCACCTACAAATTTATTATTTTCAGATAATAATAGTGATAAAAAAGGCATTTCAATTGCCAAAGTATAGTTTGCAGATATAATTTTTTGCTCAATTGGCTTATTATCCAAAAAATTAGAAGAATTATCATCGGCAAATAAACCAGAGGGTAAATCAATAGAAACTATAGTTGCCATAGACTTATTAATATGCTCAATAAGCCCAGACGTAAATCCTGACACTGAACGAGTTAATCCACTTCCGAATAAACCCTCAATAACTATATTATTTATAGAGATTATAGGAAAATGAATATCCTTATCTAAAAAAGTAATTTTAAGACTAGTTTGTTCCGTAAATCGTTTTTGATTTATGAAATTATCTGGTGAAAATTTTTTATTTAGAATGTATAATTCAACTGTATATCCATCAATATACAGCATTCTCGCTATTGCAATTACATCACCACCATTATTTCCAGAACCTGCAATACAAATTATTTTATTTTCTTTAGAAAAATTACTTTTTATCCAATTTTTGCAAGCCAAAGCAGCTCTTTCCATTAAATTAATAGATAAAATTGGCTCATTGGCAATAGTGTATTCATCTGCAATTTTGTTTTGCTTCGAACTTAAAATACTTAGCATTTTGCTTTAATTTATACAAATTTAAACAAATATATTAAAAGCTCAGAAAATCAAAAAAATAAAAATACAGAGAAAAGATGTTCCATTTATGTTAAAAAGTTCTATATTTGTGGCCGTAAATGAAAATATGATAAACAAAACTATGACTAATCAAAGAAAACACCCTCGTGGCCTGATGGTTCTATTTTTCACAGAAATGTGGGAACGATTTGGTTTCTATTTGATGCTAGGGATATTTACACTGTATATGATTGACGGTGACGCATCTGACGGTTTTATGGGGCTCGCATTTGGTGATGCAAAAGCGGCCGATATTTATGGTTCATACTTAGCACTAGTCTATTTAACACCATTTTTTGGTGGACTATTGGCCGACCGCTATTTAGGTTATAGAAAATCAATAACTATAGGTGGTGTATTAATGGGTTTAGGCTATATTGGATTATCTTTTCCTGTAGAAGGTATCTTTTATACATCACTTTTACTAATTATTTTAGGAAATGGATTTTTTAAGCCAAATATTTCTGCTCTTGTAGGACGACTCTATGATAATGATACTTTTAAGGATAATAAAGATTCAGGTTTCAATATTTTTTACATGGGTATAAACGTTGGAGCATTTGTAAGTAATTTTATTGCAGCTTATCTAAGAATTAACTATGGATGGGGTTGGGCATTTGCCGCCGCTGGTGTAGGTATGTTTGTTGGCTTAATCTGGTTTTGGGCAGGAAACTCGTATGCAAAAGATATTAGAGAAGTTGATTATATAACGCCTCCTGGTCCAAAGGATACTCCAATGAAAAAAATCCTTCTTACATTGTTTGTTCCTGCGGTTTTTGCAGGATTAGCAGGATGGTTTATTCCAGGTAATATTTTTGGTGCTGACTCAACAGATGCATTTCTATTTTTTAGTCTTCCAGTACTATTATTTTACGTAAATGTTGTTAGACAAGCAGATGAGCACGAAAAAGAGCCAATTAAGGCACTTTTAGCAGTGTTTGGGGTTGTGGTAATATTTTGGGCAATATTCCATCAAAATGGATCTGCTTTAACATTATGGGCGGAGCGTTATACAGCCAGAGAAGTTCCAGCTGCGATGCAAGGAGCAACAGATGCTATATCTATGAATCAAGTAGTAACAACAGAATTTAGACCAGTAGCAGAAAAAGGTTTGCATGGTGAAGTTGTTCTTGATGAAAATGGAGAGGAACTTACTAAAATGGGGCCAAATCCTTATTTTGATAATATACCAAAAGATGCTTGGCCCGATGATTACGTTGAGGTGAAATTATTTTCAACAGAATTATTCCAGTCAATAAATCCTGGATTTATAATAATATTTACACCACTTGTGGTTGGCTTTTTTGCATTTTTACGAAGAAAGAAAAAAGAGCCTTCAACGCCAGTTAAAATTGGTATAGGCTTATTAATTACAGCTCTATCTGCTGTTGTTATGATTGCAGCTGCTATATATTCTGATAATGGTGCGATAAAAGCTTCTGCGGGGTGGCTATTTGGAACTTATGCAGTAATTACAATAGGCGAACTGTTTTTAAGTCCAATGGGCTTATCTTTAGTCTCAAAATTAAGTCCACCACGAATTGTGGCTCTTATGATGGGCGGATGGTTTTTATCAACAGCCTTAGGAAATAAATTATCTGGTGTATTATCAGGTCTATGGGGAACATTTGATATAAAAGCATATTTCTTTGTTACAAATATGTTGCTCGCTTTAGTTGCTGTTGTGGCGATATTTATATTATTACCATGGTTGCGTAGAGTAGTTGATGAACATGAGAAATAGCATTTTTAATATAAAAAATAATAACGCCTTTGAAATTTGTTTTCAAAGGCGTTTTTTTTTTGAAAACAATTAATTTTTTGTTAAAATTATATTAATTTTTCGAAAAAAAATCTTAATTTTGCAGTTAAGCAATCCAAAAACCAAAAAATGCTTCGCAGAAAACTAAAAATACTAAGTTTACTTTTTATTCTTTTTGTAGTAAATGTACAAGCACAGCAATACTGTTTTCAACAATTTTCACTAGCTGAAGGTTTACCACAATCAGAAGTGAAAGAAATTATACAAACTGATTTATCAACATTTTGGGTAATTACTAATGGTGGTGGTGTAGTAGAATTTGATGGAAAAAGGTTCAATGAAATAAATTTTCCTGATGGATATATCGACAATGAAATTTATTCAATATTTAAGGATGAGTCTGGAAAGATATATATAGCTGGGAAAAATGCATTGGCAGTTTACGATGGAATAAAAATTAAAAATTACTCGAAAGAACATGGATATGACGTTAGTCACAATGTAAAAATCACACAAAATCCAAAAACTAAAGATATTATTTTATATAGTCGTGAAAGTATTCAAAAATCATATATAGCTAAAATTGATGGTGATAGTATAGTCTCTTTAGCAAAAACGCATCCTGAGCTATCTGAAATAAATATTTTAACAATATTTCAAGATGTACACAATGAAGTATTGTATTTAACCTCTCAAAATGGGTTTTACATATTATCAGATAATCTAAAGAAGAAAAATATTCGCTTTAAGAATTTTGAGAAATATCCTTATGTTATTCCAATGGGGCAATTTTCTGACTCTTTGTTTTTGGCGCTTTTGCCACCAAATGCAAGAAGTGCAATTTTATTACTTAAAACATCTGAAAAAGTAGAGCAAATACCTAGTCTTAAAAACACTGAATTATCTGTTACTAAAAAAATAAAAAGGGATAATAAGGGGAAGTATTGGTTTGTTACAAGAAGTGGTATCGCCTATTATGATGGAGAAAATATGGTGGAAATAAATAAGGGAAATGGATTACCTGTAGGTAATGTACTTTCTTTAGAGACTGATTTTGAGGGTAATATTTGGGTTGGCACTACGGGAGCAGGTTTATTGCGTTATTGTGGCGATGAAATGATTAGATATACTGAGAACGAAGGATTAAAATCGAATATAGTACGTGGTTTTATCGAGTTTGAATCAAAAATGTGGATTTCAACTGAAGGTGGCGGAATTAGTGCTTTAAATCCTAAAAACGGTAAATTAGTAAATTATAAAAGTGAGAATAATTCATCAGAAAATAATGCATATACTCTTGTAAATTATAAAAATAAGCTTTTAAGTGCTTCACGAGCTGGAATTTTAGAATTTCAAAATAATCGCTTTGTAAATGTAAATAATAAGTTTAAACTAACAGAAAATATTGGCATTCATTTTATTTCTGTAAACAACGATTCGTTATGGATGCTTCCTACCAGAGGTGGCGTATTGCATTACTATCAAAATCAGCTAACTAATTATAAAAAGGAAGATGGATTATTATCAAACCTTATAAACAGCTTATTTTGTGATTCAAAGGGAAGGGTGTGGGTAAACAGCTTAAACGGAGTTAATTATATTGAAAATGGTCAAATATTTAATGTCTTTTCTGAAAATAAAGATAATAAACTCAATATAATACAAGCAGCGGAAGATATTAACGGGAATATTTGGTTTGCAAGTTTTAGTCAGGGGATTTTTATTTTTGACGGAAAAGAGCAGTTACTTCCAGTTGATAATATCAGTCAGATAAATAATAATTTTTTATGTTATTCAATACTAATTGATTCGGATAATGATGTTTGGCTAGGTAGACAGCAAGGTATATTTAGGTATAAAATTTTATCAGAAAATAAAATCAAAGAGGATAAAAACTGGCTCGGAAACACAGGAAATCTTGAATGTAATGGTAATGCAGCCTATATTGATTCAAATAAAAAATTATGGTTTGGTACTATTCAGGGTGCAGTTTCATTGAGTCCGACCCCTAAAAGTGAATTAAAATCGAAACCACGAGTTTTCATTAATGATTTAAAATTATTTTTGAATACTATTGACTGGAGCAGTGAAGAATATTCAAAATATTATGATGAATTAATTCCGTGGACGCAATTACCCAAAAATCCGCAATTACCATTTAAACTTAATCATTTAAGTTTTTCAATTAATGCAATTGATTTTTCTGAATCAAATAATCTTAAGTGCTCGTGGTATTTGGATGGTTTTGATAATCAGTGGTCGCCAATATCTAAGCAGGATATTATTTCTTATAGTAATTTACCACCAGGTAATTATACTTTTAAGGTTAAAACAGTAAATCGACAAAATGATTGGAGCGATATTGCAGAATACGAATTTGAGATTGTAGAACCATTATGGAAATCAACCATTTTTCAACTAATTTTCACCTTTATACTTCTATTAGTTATTAGTTTACTTGTAGTTTTACGTTTGCGTAGATTGAAACGCAATAAAATTGATTTAGAGATTCTTGTTGGATTGAAGACAAAGGAAATAATGCAGCAAAATGCTGAAATCTTAACCCAAAATAAAATTCTTGAGCGACAAAAATCACGAATTAGCAAAACCGTTGAGCGTTTAAAGGATTCATATAGCGATTTAGCTTTGTTAAATGAGATTGGTAAAGATATTAGCTACAGTTTGTCAAGTCAAACAATTATAGATAAAGTATATGAAAATTTGAATACTTTGCTAGATGCCGCCATTTTTGGTATTGGCATTTATAAAAAGGAATCCAATTCGCTTGAGTTTATTTCCGCAAAGGAAAAAGGGAAAGTGCTTCCTATTATCCATTTATCGTTAAAGGAAACAGATAAACTTGCTGTAATGTGCCTGTTAGGCAATGAAGAAATATTTATTAGTGATTTTGATGAAGAATACAAAAAATATGGAAAAACACCAATCCTTTTGGTTACACAACAAATTCCATCATCGCTTTTTTATGTTCCTCTAACAATTGCAGATAGGAAAATTGGGATATTAACTGTGCAAAGTTTGAAAAAATATGCTTACGACGATTATCATCTTAATTTAATAAGAAATATTGCTATATATACTGGAATTGCTTTAGTTAACGCCGAAACTTATGAACAATTAAAAGATAAAAAGCAAAATTTAGAAACAGCTAATAATTTTATAAACGAGAAAAATAAACAAATTGAGAAGAAAAACGATGAGCTTAATTCGTTAAATGAAGAAAAAAATAAGCTTATTAGAATTGTTGCTCATGATTTGAGAAACCCACTAACTGCTGGAATAACATCGCTTGATATACTATTAAAATCTGAAAAAGAGATAAGTACAAAAGGAATAAAACAGTTTGAACACCTAAAACGCTCTATGTGGCGAATGAACGAAATGATAGGTAAAATATTGGATGTGAGAGCGATAGAAAAGAAAGAACATAATATTAATATTGAAAAATTATCTACTACACCTATATTAATTGATTTAATTCATGAATATCAGAATCACGCAGAATCAAAGCAAATTGAATTTAATTTTATACCTTTAAATGCAAAACAATATATTTATGCCGATAAGGCATATTTAACTCAAATATTTGATAATTTAATATCCAACGCAGTTAAATTTTCACCATCTAATACAAAAATAGAAGTGAAAGAAACTCTAAATGACGATAGTTTGAGAATTTGTATTAAAAATAGTGGACAAGGATTTAAACCTGAAGAATTAGAAGAATTATTCAAAACTTTTAAGACTTTTAGCGCAAAACCAACAGGAAATGAAAAATCTAGTGGAATTGGGCTCTCTGTTGTGAAAAAATATATTGATGAAATGGACGGTAAAGTATGGTGCGACAGTAAATATGGTGAAGGAGCTGAGTTTTATGTAGAATTTGACCTTATTGAAAACCTTTCTGAAAGTTCCATAGAGAAATAATTTATATTCGATTTCGTTACAATAATAATATTTATTTTTGAAGTAGATTGTTGTACTTATGAAAGAACTTAGCGAAATACAAAAATATATACTTACACAGTTTCAGCTTCTACCATTTAGCTATTTTTCGGCAGAAGAATTACAAGTAATTTTTAATATGGATGATATTACTGTTTTACACAAGGTATTATCTGTATTATCGAAAAAGCGTTTTATTGTAAAAAAGAATAAAAAGTATAGTCCAAAAAAGAATAAAAGCGATATAATTACTGAGATTGAGGATAAAACTCTGCTTGAGATACAGTTATATTTGAACTTTTTGCAAGGGCACATTAATTTCGATAGTAATGAATTACTTAAATACAAAGAAATATTTAGCAGTTTAGCAATAAATTATTTCAAACTATTTACATGTACTTGGAATAAATGTGAAATTCAGTTGCTAAATGATACCTTATTGTTTTTATTTCGAACTGGTCAACTTAAGAAAGCAAATCTATTATTTAGGGAACATCAGAATATCAAAGTGAAAAATCAGGAGGAATTTGATTTTTTACTTAGTTATGCTAAAAGTCTGCAACTTAAAAATAGAGCAAAATTTGTAGATGCACTTAATACCTTAATTCAAAATAAACACTTTATAGAAAGCTGTACCAAAGCGGATAATTTAACTCATTTTTTTCTTTTCTTTTTTTATTTATTGCGAACAAATGCCCGGCAGAGTGAATCAATGGATTTATTTAATGAAGCTTTGTTAAAGCTTGAAAAAATGGATGCTTCGAAAGTTTATTTTGATCGCTTACTTTTTGGAAAGGCTAATATATATTTGGATTTAAATCAGCCAAAAAAAGCAATTGAAATACTTGAGGAAGTAATTGAAAGTCAACTTGGATATTTAGAAAAGCTTCATCCATATTTAGCCGAATGTTATGCAAGTTTAGGAACGGCATATCATTTTTTAGGTAATAGCGAGCTAGCAATTCAATATTCACTCACTGCTCTCGAAATTCTTGATTTTAATTATGATACGCCAAGTAATGAAAAAACTTCCATTCATTTTACACTTGCATCGGCCTATTTAACGAGTGAAAATTATGGATTGGCACGCGAAGAAATTGAAATCACAATTAAAGCGACCGAAAATTTGAGTCCAAAATACCATCCCGACAATTCAATTTATAGGTCTGTAGATATTTTATTGAGTAAATGGAAATATCCTGATGCTGTTGATTCAATGAGAAAAGAATTTAAAAAAGTTAAAAAATATTTTTCTAGCAATCATCCTATTATTGGTTTCTTTCATAATAATTTGGCCATGTTGTACTCAGAGTCAAAAAAGTATGAGAAATCAAATCAACATCTATTAAAGGCTTATAGAATTAATTATAATTTATATAATAAGGATACGGTAAATCAGGCTATGTTGCTTTCAAATATGGCTTTAAACTTTGAATCTATTAACCAATATGATGAAGCACTTGGTTTGTTAAAACGAGCTGAAAAAATTCTAATTAAACATTTTGGGGAGAATCATCCTGATATTGCTAAATTATTTCAGGCTTACGCACAAGTATATACACAGATATTTGATAATAATAAAGCACTATTTTATTTAAAAAAGGCAAGTACAATAATTGAGTATTATAATAAGGAACACCCAAGTTTAGTGGCTATTTACAGTAATATGGCTTTAAATTATCAAAATATGGATAAATATAAAAAAGCCAAAGAATTAGTATTAAAAGCCTATGAGCTATATGGTGCTTTTTATTCAGGAAAAGTGAGCTTTATGGAAGTGAGATTGCTAAACACGCTTGCTTCTATATCGCGAAAAATAAACGACGGTTCGGTTCGAGCCGAGTATTCCTTGAAAGCTTATAATAAATTGATAGAAACATGGAATGAGCTTCTTATTGAGAATGAGTTACTAAGTGTTGCATATATCACCTGT
>DAOVUO010000166.1 GCA_030632545.1 Bacteroidales bacterium | reverse complement strand
CCATTATTGGAAAACATGCATAAAAGCGCACTAATTTTGGGAACTGGTGGTGCATCAAAAGCTGTTGCTTACGTTCTGGACAGTTTAAATATTAAGTATAAATTTGTTAGCCGTACTCCCAGTAAAACTTTAAATCAAATTGCCCATTCCGATTTGAGCGAGACCATTTTTGTCAGATATCAAGTTGTAATAAATACTAGTCCAGTAGGGCAATTTCCTGAAATAGAGCGTGCTCCTGCCCTACCCTATCATTTAGTTGATAATACATATTATTTTTACGACTTAATTTATAATCCAAAACAAACAGTATTTTTAACTAAAGCAGTTAATAATGGTGCAGTTATAAAAAATGGCTTAGAAATGTTACATATTCAGGCCGAAAGAGCTTGGGATATTTTCCAATTAGAATTACCTTAGCAACAAATAGCAAAAAAATGACAAAAAAAGAGCGTTTTGAAAAACTTATAGCATATTTTCAAGAAAATCAACCTGTTGCAGAAACAGAATTAGATTATACAAATCCTTTTGAATTACTTGTTGCAGTAATTCTTTCGGCACAATGCACGGATAAACGTGTTAATATACTTACACCCGATTTGTTTAGACGTTTTCCTAGCGTTCATGAATTTGCAAACTCTACACCCGAGGAAGTTTTTGAATATATACGCTCCTGCACCTACCCAAATAATAAGGCCAAGCATCTAGTAGGAATGGCTAAGATGCTAATAAAAGACTTTAATGGTGTTATTCCTGATAATATAAATTTAATGCAAAAGCTTCCGGGCGTGGGCAGAAAAACTGCAAATGTGATAGCTTCTGTTGTTTTTAATCAGCCTGCTTTAGCTGTTGATACTCATGTTTTTAGAGTAGCAGAACGCATCGGCTTATCCACAAATGCAAAAACACCATTAGAAACCGAAAAACAATTAGTAAGCTACTTTCCCGATGAAATAATACCTATTGCCCACCACTGGCTTATTTTACATGGTAGATATACATGCATAGCGAGAACGCCTAAATGTCATAAATGTGGGCTAACAGATATTTGTAAGTATTTTTCTGAAACACATTAAAAAAAGAATGACTTTCTAGATAATTTATATTGCTAGAAAATCTTTAGTAATATTTTTTCAAAACAGAGCTATTTGTTTTGGCTTTAGTTTATTGAATAGTTGATTCAATAATAGGATTCTGCTTTTTTATATTTATGAAAAAACCAAACGACCCTAAATTACTTGCAAACGAACCTATTGGCAAGCTACTTAGCAAGCTCTCAGTGCCAGCAGCTATGGGAATGATTTCTATGGCTCTATATAATGTTATTGATACTATTTTTATTGGACAAGGTGCTGGCGCATTGGCCATTGGTGGCCTAGCGATTGTCTTTCCTATTCAAATGATAATTAACTCCGTAGCAATGGCGGTTGGACTTGGTGGGGCATCTATTATTTCGCGCGCATTAGGCTCAAATAATATTGATAAAGCAAATCTCACATTTGGGAATATTATGACACTAATTCTACTATTGAGCATAATCATTCTTCCAATTGCCTATTTTTTTAAACGAGAAATTCTGGTCATTTTTGGGGCAGAAGGTAAAATACTTAATTACGCATTAGACTATTACAGTATTGTTTTATGGTCTGCACCATTTTTAAGCTTTGCAATGACAAGCAATAATATTATTCGTGCGGAAGGAAATGCTCGTGTAGCTATGACTACCATGATAATTTCAAGCGTAATAAACTTAATTTTAGATCCCATTTTTATTTTTGGCCTAGATATGGGAATTAAGGGTGCAGCTTGGGCAACACTTATATCAATAGTTCTCACCAATTTCTACCTATTGTGGTATTTTCAATCAGGAAAAAGTGCATTGCATTTTTATTTTAAAAATATGCGAATTAACCCCCAAATTATTTGGGAAACTATTTCTATTGGTGCTTCATCTTTTGCTCGCCACGCAACAGGTAGTTTTGTTGCAATTATAATGAATCACAGTTTAATGCATTATGGAAGCGAAATGGCAGTTGCTGCTTATGGGGTTATAAATCGTGTTATGATGTTTATTTTTATGCCAATTTTTGGTGTTACACAGGGTTTTATGCCAATTGTTGGTTATAATTATGGTGCAAAACATTTTGATAGAGTGCGTGAAGTTATTAAGCTTAGCATTTATACAACTACATTAATGGCAATTGGTGGAATGTTGATTATTTTAGTTTTTTCCGAAGCGATTGTGAAAATATTTAGTAATGATGCCGAATTACTTAAAATTGCTAGCGAAGCATTACAGTTAATTGTTTTAGCCTTTCCGCTAATTGGTGTTCAAATTATTGTTGCAGGATTATATCAGTCATTAGGAAAGGCGCTTCCATCACTATTTTTGTCATTACTCAGACAAGTTGTAATGCTTTTACCATTAATCATTTTATTACCACCTATATATGGCATAAATGGTATTTGGATTGCATTTCCTATATCTGATGTACTTGCTTTTTTAGTTACTACTTATATGATGTTTGGCTTAATGAAAAAAATGCCAAAACATAGTGAAATAGTCTCTCAATAAATTATCTCTTTTTTGAGACTTATTAGACAATAGAATTTAGTAGAAAGTGAAAGAAAATAAGCATATTTCAGGCTGAAAAGATTTTTTTTAACAAAAACTCTTTCTTCTTGATACTTTCTTCTTTTGACTTATTTACTTATCACAAAACAGACAAACATGCTGATTAATAAAAACTTACGGCTTCGTAAAGAGAGGTATTAAAAAAAATTAATTGAGTAAAAGCCTTAATTTTTCAACATTTCTTATAAATTCCTTATCATTTATTGCATCCATAAGAATTTCTCTTTCTTTTTTGTACAATCGCCAACTTAAGGACACTTTTCCTTCTTTATCGATAAAACTCAAAGGTATAATACGTATTTTTTGCTCTAACTCTTTGTTTATCAATCCAACCATACGCAAATTATTTAGTCGCTGCATATTAAATAGGTTTTTATATACGCTTCCAGCGGGCTTTATAAACTTATCAAATAGGCTAAAACTTCCCGTTTGCTCAATAATTTTTTGCTCATAAAGTTGTACTATAATTATTTCAGAAGTATTTTGCTCTAACCAAGTTCTAAAAACGTGTATAAACTGAAGTGCAATGCCAAAGCCTAAATTATCTCTTAGTCCAGCATCTATAATTCCTAGTTGCGGTTGTCCTGGTAAAATTGTTAATGGCGACATATATGGAAATGTAGCACTCATTCTTAAAGCAGTGGTAAAACGTAAACTATCTGCTCCAAATTTTTTGTATGCTTTTCTAAATTCTATATTCTCTGTAATATTATTGCCTTCTTCAGTTAAATAGTCAATATCCTGAGGCGAAATTAATAATTGCCGACCATCATTTAATATTGTTGGCGAAATAATTATCATTGGAATTATGGCTTTCTGCTCGGGTTCTTTATAACTACATAATGCTTTGTCGAGCAAATTATAAGTGTTTAAATTTAAGTGTTTTTCAAAAACGTGAGCTCTATCAATATAGTACTTTTTGTTATTGTACTTAAATTTATTTAGATGAATAAACCAGTCCGAAGTTGCAAGCTTAAACATTATAGGATTCAGTAAATCATTAGATAAATTTCTCAACAAACTATCGTGATAGTAATGCTCAATTTTGCCCAATTTTTTCTGATAATATAGCTCTCTTAAATAGCTTGCACCTATCATTCCTCCTGATGAGCCAGTAATTAAAAATGTATTTTCAAAAAGCTTTCCATTTAAGGCACTATCAGCTCTGGATAAAGCCAAATAAGTCCAAAAAGAGAGTTTCATTCCACCTCCACTTGCATTAATTATAATTAAAGGTGGTTTTTTTGTGTTTGTACTATTCTTAGCTTTCCAATTTTCTAAAATATCTATAGTTTTTCCATAAGAATCAAAATAATCCTTTGAATTAAACTTTAAATTCAGCTCACATGCTTCAGATTGTTTTGAATAATCAAGACCATAAGCATTAAAGTTGTATGCGTCAAACAAGTAAGAAAAACTATTAATTATAAAAATAAGTGTGATAAAGACAAAAAATGACCATGACTTAAAAAACGAATGTATTGCGCTAAATACAAGTAAAATAGCTGTAAATGTTAAAATCACACTTGCTCCAGCAGGTATACTCAAATCAATATACGTTGTCAATAAGTTACTTAACAAAATAAAAAATAGAATGAGTACTGCAAAAAGAGAGGCATTTCTTAATGTTTTCTCATATATTTTATTTAAAACCTCCTCCGAATAGTGCTCAAATCCCCTAGCTCTCCTTACTTTAAAAACTGAGTATAAATATGTATCTACCCTGTATTCACCAATGTTTTCTTCTGGTCTATTTCTATTACGCCATTTTTTCTCTTTTTCTAACAACTGATTTATTGGCTTATGAAGCTTGGTTTCCTTAAATTTCTTAATTTTAATTCTCCGCCTCAGTTTTCTATTATTTAGATAAAAAAATAAAATAGAGAAAAATATAAAAGCAAAAACTGATAGCCAAAAAAACAACAGGTTTATAACTATTTGAGTAATTTCAAGCATCTCAAAATTTTGCTGAGCTTGATAACTATAATAAGTGTAGGTAAATAGATAAATTAATGGTACTAAAAAATTATTGAGCATATATTTTGTAAATGGTCTACCCAAACTAGCTAAAAATGGAAATTTATGACTATTAAGCTCATAACTGGAAATATTAAATGCAACAATAAATGCACCTGTGAATAATCCCATAAAGCTAAAACTTAGTGCATTAACATGATAATTGTGTTCAGGTGCTAAAAATAGATTTGGAATACCCAAAGAATCACCAAATAATGAGCTTATTGTTAAAAATAAGATGAACCAAAAGCTTAGTAATAAAAAGTTTCCCTTAATATGTAGAAAGAATAATTTAATAGGAAAAAAACAAAATACTGTTTTTATTTTATCCTTTTGCCTATTTAATATTTTATTTATATTCATTTATTATCTCTTTCAGCTCTATAATGAAATTAGCGATATCAATATATAAGTCGTTAAAAAAATCAACACTATTCATTGTTTCAATAAGCTTTTCCGAAACATCCAAAGCTCTACTGAAATTTTTATCAGAAGCTAATTGCCTTGCATACCTATATTTATGTAGCCATGTAAAAACTGAGTTAGTTGGAATTTTAGGACTCTTTAAATTTTGATTAAGTTTTAAAATATACTTCTTAGCCATTTTTTTATCACCAACATCGTTATATACACTTGACAACAAACTATATGCATTTACTTTAGCAAATAAATTATCGCTTTTCTTTTCAAGTTTATGCTCTGCCTCGTGCCCGTAGACTAGTGATAGTTTGTATTGAGCATTATAAAAATAGCTTGAAGCAATTTGCATCATAATTGATGCTTCTGATTCAACATGTTTGTTGCTAGTTTGATAAAAAGCATGCAAAGCTCTAAGGTTATAATCTATAGCTTTTGTCAATAATCTTTTTGCTGTATATGCATGCCCTATTTCCAAATACATAGTATGTTGCATATTAGATAAACTCTCTTCCTCAATAATTAATTTAAGTGCAATTTGATAATATTGAATAGATTTATCAATTTGCTTTAAATGCATATAAATTGCGGCCAGAGACCGATTATAATTTACTATCACTCTAGGATTTGCTGAATCAAATTTATTATGTTCAATCTTTATTAATTTTTGTAAATATGGAATTGCCTGTTCTCTATGGTATTCAGATCTTATTAGCAGTTCAACAAGACTTGCATAATAACCACCCAAATAATTTTCTGGTATTTTTTTAATTCTGTGCAATATATGAACAGCCTTAAACATATAATTTATTGCGTAAGAAATCTCATTTTCAGCTGCGGCATTCATAGCAATTGAATTATAAATTGCGGCTAAAGTTTTATTTTCAATAGGAATTTGAAGCATAAAACTATAACGAACAGAGCTTTCTAATTGCTCTGTCAGTTTTCTTGATTCTTTGAGTTTATTATCGTAAAATAAATTATCACAGGTGATATATGCAACACTTAGTAATTCATTCTCAATAAGAAGCTCATTCCATATTTCTATCAATTTGTTATAAGCTTTCAAGGAATACTCGCCTCGAACCGAACCGTCGTTTATTTTTCGCGATATAGAAGCAAGCGTGTTTAGCAATCTCACTTCCATAAAGCTCACTTTTCCTGAATAAAAAGCACCATATAGCTCATAGGCTTTTAATACTAATTCTTTGGCTTT
>DAOVUO010000214.1 GCA_030632545.1 Bacteroidales bacterium | reverse complement strand
CCACTGAAACGACCACCCCTCTCAGTATTCCTCCTTTCCTTAAAACCCCTTCTCCTTCTTCAAACACTACATCATCCAATAGTCCGTTAAATGTTCGTGTAATTATTAGTGTGCCAATGTCTTAATTTTCAAATAATGTGTTTTTAAACTAAATTTTGGTTCACAATCGGTATACTCAATAATTACTCTTTATTTTTACCCATTTTATAAGCATAAATCCAATAAACCCCATAATAATCAACATTTTCCATACACCAAAAGAGTCGGCTAAAAAACCCATTATTGGTGCTAATATAATTACATAAAAAGATGTAAGTTGATTTTCGACCGAAAGGACGGTTGCACGTTGTTCTTTTTGCATAAACTCACCAATTAAATCAACAAAAAACGGTCTTCTTAAGTTTTGAAAAATATACATGGCTACAAAAAATACGATTATCCCAAAATACCATTTTAAATGAATAAAAACTGCTATTAATATAAAACTGAAAGTTAGTGCTATATAAAGCAAATTCATCCAATATGTTATACTCTGTTTATACAATAATTTATGTGCATTTTTAGAAGCAATTGAACCGAATATAAAAATTATAGAGTAGCTTAATCCTAAGCTAATTTTAAGTATTTCATCCGAACTGAAATTGGCAAAACTATAGAATGTTATGCTCGCTAATAAAAGTTTTAGTATAGGCTGAATGTAGTCTTTTATACTTTTGAAAAATGCCTCGAAAACAGCAGAGGAATTAACAATAAATAGTACTTTTTTTTGATTAAATAATTGAATAATACTTTGATATGAACTTTTAAAAAAAAGTGTAAAATTTAGACTCTCTTTTTTCCGTACATCTACATGTTTTGGATAGCTTAATATGAGAAAAAAGTCAATTAAATAAGGGATTATGCTGATTATAAATAAAAAGTTAATTTTTTTAATCCAAAATATAAGTAAAATAGAAAATATAGCAGAAATAGAAGAACCTAGTAATGAAAATGAGCGAGTTCTTCCGTATACAAATGTTTTATATTTGAACCAATTTTTAAATTCTAAATAGTTATATATCATTGCTTTGTGTGAGCCAGAACGAAAAGCGTCACCGAGGCCAAAGAAAATCATAGCCACGCTGTATGCCATAAAATTTGAACCTGTTCCAAAGAATATAAACGATATAATATAGAAAATAAAACAAACCAATAAAGTCTTTTTGTTTCCGTATTTATCTGACAGTAACCCCGATGGCAGTTCAAAAATATTAACAGTAATTTCTCTTATTGAATATAGAAGACCAATTTGGAGCAGGTTAAGTCCATTATCTAATAAATAAAGAATGATATATGGCTCAAAGAAGCGTAAGTTTTTGAAAAAACCATAAGCACTAAATTTTTTTATTTGTTTGTCAGATTTAATTGTTTCTAAAATTTTTTCCATTGAGCATTTCTATGTGATAATAATCGAATTTGTCATATTATTTGATTATTAGGGATATTACATAAATAGATATATTTTTTTTATTTGGAATTATCGAATTTTCTAATTTTCTGAAAACGTTTGCTTTCCTTTTTAAGTATTTTGTTCAAAAACAATTAATTGAAACAAAAGCATTGCTGTAATTAATTGAATATCAGTCTTTTGTCTTTACGAAATCGTTTGTAATTATCTAATTATCAGTAAAATTAATTGTTGTTTTTTGTATATTTAATAAAAAAATAGTCGTAACTTTCGTGAAAATAAAACGAAATAAATTATTTCAAATTTAATATTTTTTAAGCTATGACTTACCTGAAATTTGATAAAAGGCAATTAATTAACTTGAATTATTCTCTAGAACGTGAATTTATTCGTTCAAATAGAGCTGGTTCTTATGCAAGTTCTACAATAACATATTGTAATACACGTAAATATCATGGTTTATTGGTTTGCCCACTCGAAGATTTAGATGGCGAGAAACATGTTTTACTCTCGGGTATTGATGAAACAATTATTCAGCATGAGCAAGAGTTTCATATTGGGAGTAGAAAATATCCTGGCGTGTACAATCCGTTAGGACATAAGTATATACGAGATTTTCATAGCAATCCTATTCCTACGCACTATTATCGTGTTGGTGGTGTAGTTTTAAAAAAAGAGATACTTTTAGCTCAAGATGAGGAAAGAATTTTGTTGCGTTATACATTAGAAGATGCTCACTCAGAGACAAGAATTCGATTTCAACCGTTTTTAGCTTTTCGTCAGATTCATAAACTGAATAAAGCTAATATGTATGTGAATTCTAAATACGAAGAAATTTCATCTGGAATTAGAATGAAATTATACAATGGCTACCCGTTTTTATATATGCAGGTCTCTAAAAATGCTGAATATACGCATGCTCCAGATTGGTATTACAATGTAGAATATGCAGAAGAGCAGAAACGTGGTTATGACTATAAGGAGGATTTATTTGCAAATGGTTATTTTGAAACTAGTATTAAAAAAGGCGAAAGTGTAATTTTTTCCGCTGGAACAACAGAAGCAGATCCTAAAGCTCTTAAGCGTAAATTCACAAACGAGGTAAAAAAGCGTGTTCCAAGAATAAGTTATGAAAATAATTTAGAAAATTCTGCACAGCAATTTTATGTTCGTAAAGGCAAAAAATTATATGTTACTGCTGGATATCCATGGTTTGGTATTTGGGGACGTGATACATTTATTTCTTTAACAGGCTTATCTTTATCACGAAAAGATTCTAAATCTACTAAGACGGTACTTGATACAATGGTTCAAGAGCTACGAGGAGGTTTGTTTCCTAATTTAGGAATTGGAAGCTCTGCTGATGTAAACTCTGTGGATGCGCCTTTATGGTTTGTTTGGTCGGTACAAAAGTATGTTTATGATTTAGGTTCGTTTGCAAAAATTTGGACTACTTATGGTCAAAATATAAGAGCAATACTTAATGCTTATAGAGAAGGAACTACTTATGGCATAAAAATGCGATCAAATGGACTTATTTATTCGGGTGTTCAAGGAAAGGCACTTACTTGGATGGATGCTTTGGTTCACGGAAAGCCTGTTACGCCTAGGATTGGGTTTGATGTAGAAATAAATGCACTTTGGTATAATGCAGTAATGTTTGCTTTAGAAGTTGCTAAAAAAGCGAGAGATTATGATTTTATTGCTGAATGGAAAGATTATCCTGAATTAATTAAAAAATCGTTTATTGATACATTTTGGACAGAAAAAAGGGGATATTTAGCAGATTATGTTGACGATGAGATGCAGAATTGGGACGTAAGACCAAATCAAGTTATTGCTGCTTCATTACCTTATATAATGATAGATGATGAAATGCGTAGAAAAATTCTTCGTGTGGTTAAAAAAGAGTTGTTAACACCTAAAGGTTTGCGTACTTTGTCTCCTAAAAATGAGAAGTATGTTGGAGTGTACGAAGGTGGGCAGGAAGAGCGTGACAGTGCTTATCATCAGGGAACAGTTTGGCCTTGGCTTCTAGGGCATTTTGTTGAGGCTTATTTAAATCTTTATGGCAAAGAAGGGATTGCATTTGTAGAAAAGATTTTTTATAGTTTCGAGGAAGATATGACTAGTGCTGGAATTGGAACAATTTCAGAGATTTATGATGGAAATCCACCGCATCATCCTCGTGGAGCAATTTCTCAGGCTTGGAGTGTTGCAGAAGTTCTGAGAATTAAGTGTTTGCTCACTAAATGTAAAAATAAAGTTGATTAGTTTTTAGCCACCATAAACAATTAAAGAATGAAGATATTAATGTTTGGTTGGGAATTTCCACCCCATATTACTGGAGGACTTGGTACTGCAAGCTATGGCTTAACAAAAGGCTTGTCCCATTTTAAAGATTTAGAAATTATTTTTGTTGTTCCAAAGTTATTTGGTGATGAGGATAGTGGTGTAGCACATCTTGTTGGGGCAAGTGAGATTCCAATACAAATTCGTAAAACTCGTACTAAGAGTGTATTTACTGAAAATATGCTCTCGCAGATATCAGAAAAAATAGTTGATGAAGAAACTACAAATATAAAAGAGTATTATGAGAATCTTACTTTTGTAGAAATAGATTCAATTTTAACGCCTTATCTTGAGCCTGATACTTTTGAGGCTTATTTGAAAAACATAGGTGTCAAAAAATCTGATTTAAGAATATCAAAAGATGGTAAAATTATTTATTTTGAAAATGGTGTTCTTAAAGAATTTGTTTTACATGAGACTCAAAATGAGGGATTTGATGAGGAAGGGAAATATCAATTTTCGGGTAACTATGGCGTTAATCTTATTGACGAGGTAAAGAAATATGCGAAAGTAGCAGCTCAAATTGCTCAACAATACGATTTTGACGTAATTCATGCACACGACTGGCTTACATTTTTGGCTGGAGTAGAGGCAAAAAAAGTTTCTGGTAAACCTTTGGTTATACATGTTCATGCTACCGAATTTGATCGAAGTGGTGAAAACGTAAATCAGACAGTATTTGATATAGAGCGGCATGGAATGATGAACGCTGATAAAATAATAACTGTAAGTAATCTTACAAAAAATATTATTATCTCGCGTCATGGTGCTGAAGCAAATAAAGTTCATACTGTGTATAATGCAGTTGAACCTATGCAAATTAAACGCAAACATTATAAGAAAACAATTAACGATAAAGTTGTTACTTTTCTTGGCCGTGTAACATTTCAGAAAGGGCCCGAGTATTTTATTGAAGCAGCAAAATTAGTCCTTGATAAAACTGATGATGTTAGATTTGTTATGGCAGGAAGTGGCGATATGCTTCGTAAAATGATTAGTCATGCTGCTCGATTAAATATTACTGATAAATTTCATTTTACTAATTTTTTGAAAGGAGATGAAGTTACTCGGATGTTTGACATTTCAGATGTTTATGTAATGCCTTCTGTTTCAGAGCCTTTTGGCATCTCGCCTTTAGAAGCATTACGTTCAAATGTACCCGTAATAATTAGTAAACAATCTGGTGTAGCCGAAATTTTGCATCATGCTATTAAGGTTGATTTTTGGGATATTCATGCAATGGCCGATGCAATTTATGGCTTATGTAAATATGATGGACTTTCGAATATGTTTCAAAAATTTGGAAAGGCTGAAGTAGATAGCCTTAAGTGGGAAAATGCAGCAAAACATGTTCGCGAAATTTATTTATTAGCACACTATCAAAGTGTAAATGATTAAACTTTTAACGCCTTAGTGGCACAATATAAATGTCGAATCTAAAATTATAATCCAATATGAAAACTATCTGTTTTTACTTTCAAGTACATCAACCATTTAGATTAAAAAAATATCGTTTTTTTGAAATTGGCAATGACCATGAGTATTTCGATGAATTTTCAAATCGTGAAATAATGCGAAAGGTAGCCGAAAAGTGTTATTTGCCAATGAATAAAGTGCTTTTGGATTTAATAAAGCAATATGGAACTCAATTTAAAATAAGCTTTTCATTATCAGGTACTGCTATTGAGCAATTTGAGCGTTATGCACCAGATGTTCTTGAGAGTTTTGTGAAACTTGCCAAAACAGGTAGTG
>DAOVUO010000338.1 GCA_030632545.1 Bacteroidales bacterium | reverse complement strand
CTTAAATTATATTTTCCACCGCTTGGAAGTATCAAATAGTACTCCCCATTAGCTTGATTACTATTATATCTAGCTAAAATCCTTTTGCTTTCAGGATTGGCGACTTCAATTTTAGCCTCTATAGGATTATTTGTATACAAATCATATACTTTCCCCTGTAGTATTAATAATTTATCATGTTTAAATTCTGATGGAAAAGGAGTCCTATACAAAGAAGTAGCTACTTTAGATTTAAACTTTTGAGGAATTCTGGAATAAATATAAAAATTCTGATTAGCAGAAAAACTTAAACTCAAATCATTTGCTTCAGTACTCAATGTATCAATTTTCACTGGTGTTTTCCATATTTTTTTAGCAATTTGCTGAGTATAATATATATCAAATCCATTTTCATCACTCCCCCTTACAGACGAATAATATAGAGTTTTATTATCTGCTGCTATTCTTGGACTACACTCACAATAAAGATTCATTGGCTTAGTGAGCTCATAAGGTTCCTCCCACTCAGAATTGATATTTTTTTCAGCCACAAAAATCTTTTTACAATCAAAATCATCAGTAAAATCATTTTCTTCCAATACTGGTCGGGTAAAATAAATGGTATTTCCATCCGCAGAAATCGAAGGCTCCATATCATCCTTGGTCGAATTTATTATTTTACCTAAATTTTGAGGTTCTGACCAAGATTCAGCTTTCTTTATCAATTTATAAATATCAAAGCCACCAAAACCACCACTCAAATTAGCAGAAAACAATAATGTATGATTGTCAACACTTAAACTAAAGCCCTTTACTGTAACACCAGCAGGAATTTGTGCATTTATACCGTCTATTGGCAATGCAGCACTTAAATCTTTTTCATTTTGAATGCTCGATTTATAAAATTTATAATTTTCTGCACCATCTAAAGTTAAAAGATAAACATCTGAATTGTTAGACAATACATAAGATTCAACAACCCTCACATCAGGAGGTAGTTTTAATGTATACTTTAATTCTTGCGATTGTATACTTTTCTGAATACTAATCAAAAATAATACTATGAAGAGTAATTTAAGTTGTTTCATTTCAGTACATTCATTTTATTAATTAGACAAAAGTAAACTATCATTTAGAATTTAAAAACTTGAAACTTAATATTTTTTATATTTTTGTATAATGGTCTAGTACAATAAATCATACTACAGACATAGAACTAATTCATTTACTGAACATTGCTTTGTATGTAGATTTATTTATTTATTAATAAAAATTGGTTATAATATAAAATTTATGTCTAAAAAGAAATCATATAAACAAAATCAACAATTTAATAAAAAGAAAACTAAGCCACAAGTCAAACAACATACAAAAAAGACAAGCGTAGCTCCTAAAAACACTACGAATAAAAACATTCCATTTAATTTGGAGAACTCTTTCATTGCCCTTTTATTAATTATAATGATTACTGTTATAGCGTACTTTCCTTCTTTAGATAATGATTTTACTAATTGGGACGACACAAGCTACGCTTCACAAAACTATCAGCTTGAAATGCTAAATTGGCAAGGTGTAAAAACGCAATTTACCCAATATTGGATGGGAAATTACCACCCTTTAGCCATGCTCTCCTTAAGCGTAGATTTTAATTTAGCAAAAAAAAGGAAACCATCGGATCCAGACAATAAGCGTGATTACGAACCTGAGCCATTTATTTTTCATTTACATAATTTAATACTACACCTATTAAATACCATTGCAGTTTTCTTTTTATCTATACTAATTTTCAGGCAATTTGAAAAAAAATACAGGCCAACAAAAAAAGCACTTTTTTTCCCAATGGCAATAATAGCTGCTTTGCTTTTTGGTGTTCATGCACTTCATGTAGAATCAGTTGCATGGGTGTCGGAACGAAAAGACGTTCTTTATACTTTTTATTTTCTGAGTTCGGCAATTTTGTATTTGCTCTATTTAGAAAACAAAAAAATAATTTTCTTTATCGCTTCTATTTTTGTGTTCTTACTTTCGTTATTAAGTAAAGGACAAGCGGTTTCGTTAAGTATTACAATAATTGCAATAGATATATTTTTAGGAAGGTCGATAAAAGACTGGAAAATTTGGCTTGAAAAAGTTCCATTCCTTCTCCTTTCTCTAATCTTTGGTATTATTGCAATTTATGCACAAAAAGCAGGCTCTGCCATTCACGATATTGCCGACTATTATTTCCATGAGCGAATTATATGGGCTGCTTATGGTCTGACTCAATATATTATAAAACTAACCATCCCATTTGATATGGCTCCAATTTATCCTTATCCGTATAAATCGGGACATTTACCTATAATATATTGGCTTTATATAATTCCTGCAGCAGCATTTCTTGTCGGATTTTATTTTAGCTTACTTAAAAACAGACTATTTGCTTTTGCAATGGCCTTTTACTTAATTAACATTTTCTTGCTTCTGCAACTTTTACCAGTTGGTAGTGCTGTTATGGCTGATAGATATGCATATATTCCAAGTATTGGTTATTTTATGTTTGCAGCTGCACTTCTCCCCTATTTTTTAGATAAAAAAATTAATCTGAATATATTATATACTATAATTGCTTTAATGACAGCATATAATACCTATACCACTTTTAATCAGTCAGAAGTTTGGGAAAATAGCTTATCTCTTTGGAATCATACAATTAAACTTGAAAAAAAGGCTGTTGTAGCATGGAATAATAGAGGTTCGACCAAAGAAAAAACGAAAGAACATGCAGATGCTATCAAAGATTTTGACCAAGCAATATTTTTAAAACCAGATTATGCTCATGCATATTATAATAGAGGAACTGCAAGAAAAGCACTAGCAGAAGAGACTAGAAATCCAAAAGAAAAGGCAGTTTTGCTTGATGATGCACTTGATGACTTCAATAAAGCCATTATTTTAATTCCTGATTTTGATCAGGCTTTTCACAACAGAGGAGTTGTTTACGATATTTTGGGTAAATATGACAAAGCTATTGAAAATTTCAATAAAGCACTGGAAATAAAACCTAGAAGCTTTGATATTTTAGTAAACAGAGGCGTTGTTTATGGTAAAAGAAAGAATATAGAACAAGCAATTGAAGATTTTAATTTATCTATTGAAATTCAACCAAATAATGCATCAGCCTACTCAAATAGAGGGCTTGCAAAAGATATTGGTGGAAACCCAGATGGCGCAATTGAGGATTATAATAAAGCAATTGAACTAGATCCAACTTTTGCAACTGCCTACTCGAATAGAGGACTTATTTATAAGCGAAAAGCTGACTATCAGAATTCATTAGCTGATTTTACTTTAGCATTACAACTTAATCCTAATTTTGCTGATGGTTATTATCACAGAGCAACAATTTACATTGTCCTAAATCAAAAAAATGCTGCATGTGATGATTTTCATACTGCGCTAAACTTGGGATATTCGAAAGCAGCTGAAATGATTGAACGTTATTGTAAATAGCTCTAACGAGAACTTTGTCAAAATTTAGCTGATTACTAATGACTTATATCTTTTTTGAGATTTATTTAGACAAAATATTTTAGCAGAAAGCAGAAAGAAAATCAGCATAGTTATCAACAAAAACTCTTTCTTCTTTTGGCTTTTTTACTCTCACCACAAAACAGAAGAATAGGCTACTTAACAGGGACTTACAGCTTTGCAAAGTGGAATATAAAAGCCAAAAGATTATAGTAATACCGAATCTAGTTTCAACTTTTTATTAAACTAATCTTGTTTTGGCAAAAATGTAGTATCCATCCAATAACGCTTCATGTTTTTATCATCGGCTTTTACTTGTATGGTTTTCTCACTTATAAAAGAGCTTGGGTCATACCAAAATGACTTACTTTTAAATGAGTAAATTGTATTTTCTATTTTGTCGTGCCATTGAGCATGAATAATATAAGGCGAACGCCCATTTACTTTAACTGAATTATTATGTGCAATTTCAGTTATTTCTGCATCTAAGCTTAATCTAAAATCTTTCGATTGGTAT
>DAOVUO010000435.1 GCA_030632545.1 Bacteroidales bacterium | reverse complement strand
GCAAAAGTTGTTATTAAATTAAAAATTGAACCTGTTCTCACAATTGGAATAGATTCAACATTATAATCTCTTTTAATACGCTGTATTTCGGCTTTGAATTTTAATTCCACTGATGTTTTGTCAGCTTCTTTTTTAATTACATGCAATAAATAAATTTTTCCATTTGTTAATTTAGAAAAATTAACAGCGTGAAGTAGTGCATATTCTGCAATTTTTGTAAAATCCCAAGGAACAAGAATTGGATGTTCCTCCAACGTTTTTTTAGCTTGCTCCTCCTGTTGTTCTTCTTCTTGTTGTTCCTCCTGAGCTTCATTTACTTTTGCAGTGGCTGCTGCTGAAAAAGTTTTGGGTAAATCTGGCAATGCCTCCAAAAGGCTATACATCTCATCATTTTTATCCAGATTATCTTCTAAATAATCCTGTAAACGAATTTTAAATGCGCCAAAATGCTCTAATTTATCAGGCGATGCAAGTAATTCATTAAAAGCAGCAATAACTTTAGGTTTATTTCTTATTATCTTGTTTTTCAACTCTGAAATAATAAAATCCTTTGTTTTTTGTTGCTCTGTCTCAATTGTATCCAACTTCAAATAAAATTTCAAATAGTCTATTATTTGAGGTGTAAAGTCAGGATTCTTTTTTATTTCTGAAATTATCTCCTCCCGATATTTTTTCACTTCCCCAAACCAAAATTCAATTTTTTCATCTGATACAGTATAATCCTTTTTGTACTCTAAACTTTGCTTTTCGATATACAGTTTTCTGAAAAACATAGGTAACTGTGAGTTACAAAATTGCTTTTTCTCGTTAAAATCTTGAAACCAATTCATCAATTCCTCATCATCAGACGCAACAGAGGAGTTTTTATATGCTAAGGCACTAATAGCATGATAAATTGATAAATAAAGTGGGGATATTGCCAAATGTCCCAAGCCAGCGGAAATCAATTTAACAGTTTTTGAAAAAAAATCCTCAGAACGTTCTAATGTTTCAGTAATTTCTTTTGATAATTTCATGGGTTATCGTATTTAGAGTTTTAATATTACAATTTAATATTATACAAAGTTAAGTTTGCTCAAATTCATTAAAAAAAATAATTTATAAAACAATACTTCGTTAAATTTTAGTCTCGAATAAACAAATAGAAAAATATGCAACAAATAATATTTATTCGCTTATTTATATTTGCTCACTATCATTCAATACATTTCTATAATACTTTAACGAAGTATTATAGAAATCTGCTTTAGCAAGATTATAAATACTCACTTACTCATATTTACTTCATTTTCATAAAAATCTCTTTTTCTAACTCTTGCAAATATTTTTGCCAAAAAAACAGATGGTTTTATCGGTTTAAAAATAAAATCATCAGCACCAGCATCGTAGGCTGTTGCAACAATTCTATCCTCCGAAAGTGAAGAAACAATAAATATTAAAGCTTTTGGATATAAATTTGATATTTTTTTAATTAACTCAATTCCGTTAGATTTTTTCATTACCAAATCGACTAAAAATAAATCAAATGGTAAGGCTTTTGACATATATTCTTCAGACGACTGAAATAACTGTACTTTTGTAACACCACTTACTTCAAGCATTCTTTTAATAAGCTCATTATGCAAAAAATCATCGTCAATTAGTGCTACAGAAATTTGTGAAAATATCTGTTTTTTGTGCGAAGCATTTTCAACATAAAATAGCATATTTTCACAAATTACTTCATTAGAATAATCAAGCGACATAAAATTACTAAATCCTAGTTTTAATATGTTTTTTGTAAAACTCTCCTCTATTTTATCCATAAGTGCAATAATGGGCACGTTTGCGAACTTTGAAGTTTTAATTTTGCGTAAAAAATGTGTTAAATTCTGATCTACATTTTTAAAATAGATAGCAATCATATCCGTATCATCCGGAAGTTCATCTATTTCAGTATCATCAAAAAACTGACGAATAAGATTATCTCCCAAAATCTCTTCAATTTTAGGCTTAAGCTCCTCACTCTGTTGAATTAATAGTATTTTAAATTCTTGACTCATTAATTACAAGTATTTATGTAAAGTTACAATATTTTCGCTTAAAAAAATCTGAATTAACAAAAAAGTTCGATAAATTCTACCAAACTTCTAAAATAGAAATAAAATTTCTATTTTAACTCCTGAAGTAAAAATTTATACTTTTGAGAATATAAGTACCAACGAGTATTTCCTCCATAGATACCATGATTCCTATTAGGATAAATCATTATTCTAATATCAATATTGGCTTCAATTGCCGCCGCTATAAATTCTACTGAATTTTGAAAATGCACATTATCATCAGCCATTCCATGAATTAAAAATAATTTACCCTGTAGTTTTTCTACACTATTTATTGGCGAATTTTTGTCGTAGCCAGAAGCATTTTCTTGTGGTGTACGCATAAAACGCTCAGTATAAATATTATCGTAATAACGCCAATTTGTTACGGGAGCAACAGAAATTCCTGCACGAAATATTCCATCGCCTTTTTCCATTGCCAAAAGTGTCATAAATCCACCGTAACTCCATCCCCAAATTCCAATTTTATTTTCATCTACATAATCCTGAGATGCTAAGTATTTTGCCGCATCAACCATATCGTCGGATTCATATTTACCTAATTGCAAATAAGTTATTTTTCTAAAAGCTTCGCCACGAGCACCAGTTCCACGAGGATCAACACAAACAGTGATAAATCCATCCTGTGCTAATAAATATTCCCATCCCATACTCCAGCGATTAAGTACTTGCTGTGAATTTGGTCCACTGTATTGAGTCATAAAAACGGGATATTTTTTGGCTGGGTCAAAATCAACAGGTTTGAGCATCCAAGCATTTAATTCAATACCCTCGCTCGTTTTAATTTTAATAAATTGTTTCTCAGCAACGGTATAGTTAGATACTATTTTTTGTAAACTAGCATTATCCTCTAATAAACGAACTTGCTTACCATTTGATTTATGTAAACTTACCTGTGTAGGCGTGCTAACGTTCGAAAAATAGTTTATGAAATACTTATAGCTTGTGCTAAAAACGGCTTTATTTGTTCCTTTTTTTGTGCTTAACTTTTTAGTAGCACTACCATCTAGTTTAACACTATAAACTTC
>DAOVUO010000294.1 GCA_030632545.1 Bacteroidales bacterium | reverse complement strand
CGAAAATTCAATATGCTCTTTATTTCCATGATATACAGCCCCTGAAACAAATCCATCTTCCCATTTATGTTGTTCTTTTTTTTGCAAATCTTCCATCATTTGATAAATATTGTCTTTATCCATACCATTTTCGGGTAAAAGCGGAAAACTTTCTGTTGACTCCAAATACGGTTTTACTGAATCCTTAATATCTGCAAGTATATTTTCGTATTCTTTTTCCATTCTTCTTTTGACAAAAGGAATAGATTTAGCAGTTTTCTCAATTTTTGAGATGATTTTGGATTTTAAGCTGGCCATTATAATTAATTTAAGATATATTTTATAAATGATTTAATCGCTTGTGAATTTTTTTGTTTGCTTTATAGATATTCAAGTATTCTTTAAATGTATCAGCATAATAATTACTATTCTGTTGATTTGGTTGATAAACTTTTGCAATTTTTGTTTGTTCAGAAATATCGTCTATAGTTAGATAACCAAGCGCAATAGCAGCTAAATATGCAGCTCCTCTAGCATTAGCTAAAATAGGGTCTTCTACTTGACGTATTTCTCGTTGCAGAACATCTGCTTGTATCTGACACCATAAATCTGATTGCGCACCACCTCCAACAAAATTTACAAAATCAAATGTTTTTCCTGCAATTTTTTCCACATATTTTAATAACCATTTAGAATTAAAAGCAACACCTTCAAAAACTGATCTGTAAAAATCTGGTCGAGTATTTAATAATGATAAATTATGAAATCCACCACGAAGCGTATGGTCTTCAACAGGAGTACGTTCACCAACAAGCCAAGGCGTAAATATTAATCCATTGCTACCCACGGGAGATTTTTTTGCTAACTGATTAATCAATTCGTAATAATTATCTGGTTTAGGAGTATTTAGTACATCGTCGTGAAAGAATACATTGTCTCTCAAAAAATTCATGCTCTCGCCTGCAATTTCCTGCTCATTGGTAATTAAGTATTTTCCTTTTAAAGCAGATGGCAAGGATGCAATACTGTGGAAAATATCTGTTTTTTTGAATGGAACAAAAGAGCCTATCCATGATGAAGTTCCAATGTACAAATGAGCTTCAAAATCCTTTACTGCCCCCGAACCAATTGCTGCTGAATGCACATCTGGAGTTCCCCCAATTATTTTTATTCCTTCTGGCAAACTTAGCTCTTCTGCTGCTGATTTTGTTAAAGTTCCAATTACCTCACTTGCCGAGCGTATTTCTGGAAGTTTTTCTTTGTCAATTCCAGTGTAAGCAATAAGCTTGTCGGAATAATGAATATTGTTAATGTCCCTATTATCGGTTAGCCAATGTAAAATTATTGTTTCATCGGTAGAAACAAATTCACCAGAAAGTCGCAAGTTTAGATAATCTTTTGGCTCTAAAAATTTGTATGTTTTTTCGTAAACATCAGGAAATATATCTCTAATATATAAAATATGAGCTAATGGATCTTTTCCTGCTTTTGTAGGTATTCCGCCTGTTAATCTAAGCCAATGAAATAGTTTTTTTACGGAATATCCTTCTAATTTAAAAATTCCATCGGTTACATAATCTAACTGAGTAGCACCTCTTGTGTCCATCCAAATTAAAGCATTCATTAGAGCTTTCCCATTTTTGTCAACAGGAACAGTTCCAGACCATTGACTCGTAACGCTAATGGCTTCAATTTCTTTTTTATCTATATCACTATCAGCTAGTAGGCGTAATATAGCTCTTTTAATAGCTTTCCACCATTCTTCAGGACTTTGTTCGGCACCGCCATCTTGCGTTAAGTAATAATTAGTTTTTTCAAATTTATTGTTAATAATTTGCCCTGTGCTTGTTGACAAAGCAACTTTGGGACCTGAAGTGCCCAAATCTATTACAAGAATATATTTTGCATGCATACTGATTAGATGTTTTTCGGATAATAAATTTATAAAAAAACATTTTAGGAGCAAATAATTTAATATTATACTTCGTTAAGTTTTAAGTTAAATTGGTGATTACTAATTGGTAATCAGTAAATAATAAATAATAACATTTAATAACCTAAGTCTGCAAGTTCTTTTACAATACGAACAAAAAATGCTGGAGCATCAAAATCTGATAAACTTGTCATACCAATAATTTCATGGTGAGAAACTCCTTTCCCACTATCAGACATTACAACTCCCTTAAAATTTGACCATTCAAAAGAATATTGCGAAACAACACCATCGTTGATACCTTCTCGCTCTTGAATAATTTTTGTTTTGAAATCAGTCCAGCGTCCATAAGGTTTCCCACTAACTATACCACCATAACTTTGATAGTAAACTTCTGGAACATCTGTTATTTTTTTATTAAAATCAGCCATAGCAGCTAGGGTCATTTGTTTAAAAGCAGGAATAATTTCGGGGGAATTATCACCCTGCCATTCTGCAATTGCTTTAATGATTTTTTCAGAGAATTTGAATACTTTCTTTTTAGCAGTTTTTTCTAAAACCAAATCGGCTAATGAGCTTCCTCTATGTGGTGAAGAAATAGTAGTTAAAGATGCTACCTTTCCCGACATATCGAGCTTAGAAATCATGTAGCGCGATTCTATTCCGCCTTTTGAATGGGCAATAATATTTATTTTTTCGCTACCACTTTCATTTAAAATTTGGTTTATTCTATTTTTAATCAAAATTGCATTAAATTCTATGGTATGAAAAGCCAATTGGTTTGATAAAAATACTTGAATCCCATTTTTCTTTAATTTTTCTGGAATTTTTCCCCAGTATTTTACTAATTTCATATCATCGCGCAAGCCTAAACCATGAACTAAAATGACAGGAAATTTTAAATTGATTGTGTTTTGCATAGAATTAAAAATAGAAAAAATATTAAGTTTAGAAAAAATATTTTTTTAGTGCTGTTAATCATTGAAAAAATTAGCTGTATATTGAAAAATATTTAGAACTTTGTGCTAATTATAAATTTAAACTGTTACGATAATATTTAGTCTTATGGAAAAACATAATTTTTATGCCGGTCCTGCAATATTACCGCAGTCGGCGATAGATGCAACAATTGAGGCGTTGAAAGATTTCGCCGAAACTGGAATCTCTTTAGCTGCAATTTCGCACCGTAGCAAAGAGTTTGTTGGCGTAATGGCCGAAACAGAAAACTTGTTTAAGGAGCTTTTAAGTATTCCTGAAGGCTATTCGGTTATTTTCATGGGTGGTGGTGCCAGCACACAGTTTGCAATGATTCCATTTAACTTAATGAAAAAAAAAGCTGCTTATTTGAATACAGGTACTTGGGCAACTAAAGCCATAAAAGAGGCTAAAATGTTTGGTGATGTAGTAGAAATTCGTGGACGCGACTTTACTTATATCCCTAAAGATATTGAAATTCCTGACGATGTAGATTATTTCCATATAACTACAAATAACACTATTTATGGAACTGAAATTCGTGAAGATATGGATTGTAAAGTTCCTTTGATAGCAGATATGTCTTCCGATATTTTTAGTCGTAAAGTAGATATTTCTAAATATGCGATTATATATGGTGGAGCTCAGAAAAACCTTGCTCCAGCAGGTCTAACTTTTGCTATTGTAAAAAATGATATTTTAGGTAAAGTAGACCATAAAATCCCTACTATGCTAAATTATCAAACTCATATTGATAAGGAGTCAATGTTTAATACACCGCCTGTAATACCTGTATTTACTGCACTTCAGACATTAAAGTGGATTAAAAAAATGGGTGGCGTTGATGCGATGCAAAAAAGAAATGTTGAGAAATCGGATTTACTTTATGCCGAAATTGAGAGAAATAGTATTTTTCGTACTACAGTTGCAGAGGAAAATCGTTCTATTATGAATGTTTGTTTTGTAATGATTGATGAGTATAAAGAATTTGAAACAGAATTTCTTCAATTAGCTATTGAAAAAGGTATGATGGGACTTAAAGGACATCGTTCTGTTGGTGGATTTAGAGCTTCTTTATATAATGCGCTTGAGAAAAAAAGTGTTGAAGCATTAGTAGCACTAATGAAGGAATTTGAAAGCCAGAAAGCATAAATATGCATTTTTTAAGTTTGACAAAGCTAAGCCTTTTTCAAATTTAAGTGTTTAATATTTAAAATATTACAGACTATGAAAACTATTTTAGTTGCTACAGAGAAACCATTTGCCCTTGCAGCATTAAGAAATATAAAAAGTGTTAGCGATTCTGCAGGTTATGAGTTAAGACTTTTGGAAAAGTACACTGAGAAAAAAGATTTGTTAGTAGCTGTTGCTGATGTTGACGCATTAATAATTAGAAGTGATAAAATTGATGCTGAAGTTTTAGCTGCTGCTAAAAAACTTAAAATTGTTGTTAGAGCTGGTGCTGGTTATGATAATGTAGACTTGGATGCTGCAAGTGAAAAAGGCATGGTTGTAATGAATACTCCAGGCCAGAATTCTAATGCAGTTGCCGAATTAGTATTGGGAATGATAGTGATGAATGCCAGAAACAATTTTAATGGAAAGTCTGGATCAGAATTAAAAGGAAAAGCCATTGG
>DAOVUO010000464.1 GCA_030632545.1 Bacteroidales bacterium | reverse complement strand
TGGACAGAAGAAACTTGGAAGCATAAAACAATATCAACAAACAGAAGGTTTAGACCAGGTATGCTTAGTTGGAATTATTGGGTAGGCGATGGCTTTATTTTACCTGCAAGTGCCGATGGCAGAACAAAAGGAACATTCCTATCAAATGCAATTTGCCCTTCAAACGGAGCAGATATTAACGGTCCAACATCAAATACAAATTCTGTTGGTAAAGTTTTAGGTGGCAAAAAAGATAATGGCGACTGGAAAGATTTTGTGAATTTACTTCCAAATGGTGCTAGTCATACTATCACATTTAATCCTTCGCTTATAAAAGATGATATACATAAAGATAAGTTTAATGCATTTTTGAAAGGATATGTTGAAAATGGTGGTACAGCACTACAAATTAATATTCTTGACCCAGATATGCTAAGAGATGCACAAAAACATCCTCAAAATTACAGACATTTATTAGTACGAATTACTGGCTATAATGCTTACTTTACATCCGTTGGTAGAGAATTGCAAGACGAAATAATTGCCAGAGTTAGCCATGAGAAATTTTAAAAAGATATGGTAGAAAGTAAAACGTCAAACAAAATAAGCGGGAAAATACTGGAAATTCAGCGAATGTCAACCGAAGACGGCCCAGGCATTAGAACAAGCATCTTTATGAAAGGATGCGGTTTGAGCTGCACTTGGTGTCATAATCCCGAAAGTATATCGTTTAAATCTGAGCTTCAATGGATGAAAACAAACTGTATTTCGTGTAATATTTGTATTGATACATGTACGCACAATGCACTATCATCTATTGAAAACGAAATAATAATCGACAGAAATAACTGCATAGCTTGTGGCGAATGTGTGGAAGAATGCCCATCGGCAGCACTAGAAATGCTTGGTCAGGATGTTGAAGTTGAAGAATTAGTTCAAGAAGTGCTAAAAGACCGTACTTATTTCGAAAAATCTAATGGTGGTGTAACTGTTTCGGGTGGCGAACCTGCATTGCAAGCCAATTTTGTAGTCGAATTTTTAAAACGACTCAAACAAGAGGGCATTCATACAGCAATTGACACTTGTGGGTTTAGTTCAAAAGAATCGTATAAAAAAATAATGCCTTATGCAGATTTAGTTCTATTCGATATCAAAGAAATTAATTCGAAAAAACATAAGGAATTTACAGGCAAAGCCAACGAAAAGATTTTTGATAATTTAAAGTGCATATCAGACTACGCTGAAAACAACAAAATGGAATTATGGATACGAACGCCATTAATTCCAGAGGCTACAGCTACCAACGTAAACATTGTTGGAATAGGTAATTTTATTGCTAAAAATAAAATTCATGCTGCAAAATGGGAGCTTTGCTCATTTAACAACTTATGTAACGATAAATATGAGCGACTAGGCAAAAAATGGGACTTTAAAAAATATGGTTTATTCGAATCAGAAGCTTTAGAACATTATACAAAACTAGCCAAAGATTCGGGTGTAAATCCTGATATTATAATTAGTTCGGGCTCTACTAAAGTTGATGAAATACAAGAAGTAAACAAAAATAACGAGCCTAAGCCTGTTGATTATTGTAAAATTACTGGACTATTAGATTAAATAGTTAATCAATATTCAATGGCTAATTAAACTTTGTCAAACTTGAGGTTAATAAATACATAAGAGACTTATAATTAAGGACTCTAATAAATAACAAGAACTTTGACAAAGTTTTTATTATTAGGCAATTATAAAAAATATAATAAATAAGTAAAAATGAAAATAAAACACGAATTCAGCCAATCAGACATAAAAGCGTTTGAACCCGAAAATAAAATTGGTTTAATGGCAACTGTCAACGAGGAAAATCAAGCACATATAACACTAATTACTACACTACAAGCCCGAAATGAAAAAGAATTAATTTGGGGACAATTTTCGGAAGGAAAAAGCAAAGCAAATATCAAAAAGAATCCTAAAACAGCCTTTGCTATTATGAATTTGGAGCGTAAAATATGGCGTGGCAAAGCTTTGTGGAAGCATCAAAAGCAAGAAGGCGAAGAATATATCCAATTTAATAAATTACCAATGTGGCGATATAATTCTTATTTTGGTATTCACACCGCCCACTATATGGATTTAATTGAAACAACAGAAGAGCAAAGCCTACCTGTTGCAGGGATTGCATTATCTGCGGTATTAACAAAAATGGCAAAATCTTCGGCAAGTTCAAAAACTGAAGACAGAATAATGAACAATTGGACGGAAACTTTTTTTAATAAACTAGATACTTTAAAATTCTTATCCTACATTTCCGAAGATGGATATCCTGTTATAATACCTTTGTTGCAATGCCAAGCAGCCGATAGTACTCGTCTGGTATTTAATACTCAAGTTTATAAAGAAGAACTACTAAAAATAAAAGCTGACACTGTATTAACAGTTTTTGCCCTCTCGCTAGATATGAAAGATGTACTTGTAAGAGGTAAATTTAATGGATTTAACAAACATAGAGGAATTAACCTAGGAAGTATTGATATTGATTGGGTTTATAACCCTATGCCACCTGTTGCTGGTCAAATTTATCCTGAACAAAAAACAGAAACTATTGCAGAATTTTAGCAATAATCAATTGTCAATTATCAATTTATTGAGACCTGCTAGCGTGCTTGCACCTAGCAGGTCTTATACTTTATAACTCTTACGATAGAACAATTGTCAATGATCAATTATCAATTATCAATTACGAATTACGAATTATCAATTGTCAATCAAAAATCTCTTGCGCCAGCCAAATAATCAATAATAAATCAATGATCAATTACGAATTACGAATTATCAATCGTAAATCGTAAATCGTCAATCAAAAATCGTAAATCGTAAATCAAAAACTTTTGTTACATACTCTAAGGTGCACGATTTTTTTTATTTTTATAGAGATATGGACTCGAACC
>DAOVUO010000300.1 GCA_030632545.1 Bacteroidales bacterium | reverse complement strand
TTCAAATGCGGCTTATGGAACTGCATTTGAATTTATGAACTTGTAACTATGCAAGCCATAACTTAAAAGAGCATTATCAAATAAATGACAATGCTCCTTTTTATCTAGCGACAAGTTTAATCAATAAACTTAAATTCTACTCGCCAATTTTTAGCTTTATCCTCAGGTATTGTATTCGGAACAAGAGGGCAAGTTTCACCAAATCCAACAGACTCTATTCTTGAATTGTCAATGCCTTTTGAAACTAAATAATTTACACAAGAATTGGCTCTTTCACCAGACACTTTCTTATTATATTCAGAAGAACCATCACTATCTGTATGACCAGCAATTTCAACTCTTAATTTAGGATTATCATTCATCATATCATACAATTTATTAAGTGAGTCGAAAGATTCATCAGTTAATTCCGAAGTCTCAGTTTTAAAACCAATATTACCTAATTGAAATGCAGTTTCCATCTTTAATTTTACAAGTTTTATATTTTTCAGTACATTATCAGGCGCACCTTGTAAATTTATATTTGTTTTTTTTGTCCATAATTTTGATAGCGTCAAATATATGGTGACTAAATTTGGAAATCAACAATTAGAACTACTACAAGATAAAAGGTAAGTATTTAATTTACTGGTAAATACACTTTTAGTGGGTACTACATAATATTAAATTGCCAAAAATAATAATTACATAGTATTCAGTTGATTACAATTTTTGGTCACTAGTAATTTACGCTATCAAAAAATTAATCATTATTTCGTATCTTTGCCTTATGAAACAGAAATTAGCATTAGGACATCAAGAATTTTCGGAAGTTATTGGCAATAATTGCATCTATGTTGATAAAACGGAAGCTATTTATAATTTAATAAATGATGGAAGTTATTTTTTCCTTTCACGTCCACGCCGATTCGGAAAATCCCTACTTGCCAATACTATTAAAGAATTATTTCTTGGAAACAAAAAGCTATTTAAAGGTTTATGGATTGAAGATAAGTGGAACTGGGAACAGACGTATCCTGTAATTAAGATTTCTTTTTCAAATATTGCTTACGATGTTATTGGATTAGAGAGGTCTATTAATAATATGCTTGATAATATAGCCAAAGAGTATAATATTATTTATAAAAGTGAATCTTATCCTGAAAAATTTAAAGAACTGATAATTAAACTTTCAGAAAAAGCTCCAGTAGCTATCATAATTGATGAATACGACAAGCCAATTATTGATTATTTAACAGAGTTAGATAAAGCCGAAGAAAATAAGAAAATACTAAAAAACTTCTATTCAATATTAAAAGACTCCGATAACTACATTAAGTTTTTGTTCATTACAGGCGTTTCAAAATTTAGTCAAGTTTCTATTTTCTCGGATTTGAATAACCTCATTGATATTACCATTAATGAAAATTATTCGCAAATTGTAGGCTGGACAAAAGAGGAAATTGAAAAGTATTTTCCTGATTATATTAAAGAAGTTGCGGAAAAATACAAAGATATTTACCCCGAGATTATGCCCGAAATAAAAAGAATGTACAATGGTTACTCTTGGGACGGTCAAAATTTCCTTCACAATCCGTGGTCAATCATGTCTTTGTTTCATAGTAGAGAGTTTGGTAGTTATTGGTTTGCTACTGGAACACCTACTTTTTTAATGGATTTGATTGCCGAGCAAAAATATACCGCTTTTGATTTAGAAGACAAAGACATTCCGCAATTAATGCTCGAAAAATATGAAATACAAAATATAAATATCCATTCTCTATTATTTCAAACGGGGTACTTAACTATAAAAAACAAAAACCTAAGAACACGAGAGCTTACTTTGGGCTTTCCAAACCAAGAAGTGGAAGAGTCTTTCTCTTATTTCCTCCTTTCAAAACTAACCATAGACCGAACGGATACCACTACAAATTTATTATTCGACATAAAGAATGCCTTTAAAAGGAATGAAATTGATGAAATGGTAGAGTCCATCAATATTTTATTTGAAAATATTCCAAGTATTTTAATTCATAAAACCGAAAAATATTTTCATTCGTTATTTTTTCTTATAGTGAAGATGATAGGTTTTGATGTTGAAACGGAAATTTTGACCTTAAAAGGTAGAATTGATGCCGTAATAAAAACCAAAACTCATATTTACATAGTAGAATTTAAAATAGACCAATCGGCAGAAAAAGCAATTCAGCAAATTAAAGACAAACAATATGCTTTAAAATATGCCGACGACAATCGTCCAATCATGCTAATAGGAATTAATTTTGATACGCAGAAAAAGGTAATTGAGGATTATATTGTAGAGAAATATTAAGTTTTATCTGAACGAAAAACTCGGTAAAATGCCCTCTAAATCCCATGAAAGGGGACTTTTTAGACAAAACCAGCTAATCTTTTGTATTAAAGCTCATTTCAGACATACAAGTCAACTTAAGTCATAACAATCAAACTGTTACGACTTAATTAATTGCTTTTATTTTTTAGCAATATTGATTTTGTCAGCTTTATTTTTTTTTCAAAACAAAAGTATTTCTATCTTCTATTACCCACTCCATTTCTTCACCCTTTTTATATATTTGACGCTAATGCAACTGCTGCAGGAAAATTTACATAAAACGATTTTGTCGTTTTTCTGTCCACTCTTTGAATCTTTATTTTATAACCCATTTTTTGTAAAATATTAATAGCATTTATACTATTGTAAAAAAACATTTTTTAATATAAATCAAAAGAAAAAGTGAAGAAAAATAGAAAATTTTAATTTAAAGAAAGCATTGAATGAAATTAATATTTCAGCAGACGATGTTTCTAATTTGGCATTCACACATCTTAACTTAAAACTTAGCTCTCTAAACTTAAAACTTAATATTACACATATACACTTAAAAAAAGTCACTAAAATGTAACCTTTTATGTATAAACTACGTACTATATATAAGAAAGATATTATTAACACCAAAACAATAGTTACCACAAGGCCTTGCTCCCATGCAAGGCTTTTTTTTTATTTAAAATGTAAATATCAAATTAATTATTTTTACTTTTGATAAAAATTTTAATAGTATCAAATAATAAATTTATGAAAATAGTAAAATATTCGCTCGGAATAATCCTTTTCTTTACCATTAGCATTCTTACTTATTATGTATATTTAGGTGGATTTAAATCTATTAAAGTTGTTGAAAAGGAAATAGGCCCATATATATTTGTTCAGGTTGAACGATGGGGATCTTATCAGGACACTCCTAAAGTTCAGGATTCTTTGATGAATGAGCTAATGGGATATGGTGTTGCACCTCAAAAGGCTTTTGGTATTTATTACGACAATCCAAATAATACAACTAAAAGTCCCGAGGAATTTCAAAGTGTAGTTGGATTAATTCTAGATTCTGTAGATTATGCTAAAATAGACGAATTAAGCCGAGTTGGATTCAGGATTGAACAATTTGGGAAAACCCTTTCGACTGTTGTACATTTTCCTAAAAAAAGTAATTTATCAATATTACTTGGAATTTTTAAAGCATATCCTGCATTGGAAAAGTTCAGGAACGAAAAAGGATATACCAATGTAGCTGCTATAGAAATATATAGTTCAAAAGAAATTATTTTTGCTATGGAAATATCAAGTGCAAGCAATGAGTAAAATTAGTTGGAAGGCTGGAACAATGCTTTATCCATTACCTGCTGTTATGGTAAGTTGTGGCGAAAAGCCAGAGGAATATAATATCATCACTATTGCTTGGACTGGAATTATTTCAACTCAACCACCAAGATGCTATATTTCTGTTCGTCCTGAACGCCATTCTTATGAAATAATTAAGCGCACAGGCGAATTTGTTATCAATTTAACAAACAACAACTTGGTTAAAGAAACTGATTGGTGTGGTGTACGTTCGGGAAAAAATTATGACAAGTTTAAAGAAATGAATTTAACACCTTCGCCAGCCGAAAAAATTTCAGCCCCAATTATTGAAGAAGCTCCCTTGCATTTAGAATGTAAAGTTATAGAAATAAAAAACATGGGCTCTCACGATATGTTTATTGCTGATATCGTAAATGTAATGGTTGACGAAGAATTTATTGACGAAAACAATACTTTAAATTTTGAAAGAATTCATGCACTTGCTTATGCTCATGGATTTTATTATCAACTTGGAAACTCAGCAGGAAAATTTGGCTTTTCGGTGAATAGAAAAGCTGCAAAAAAGAAACAAAAATAAAAAACTACGATAAATCTGCAAACATAGTTACAAGAACATCTCATTCAGCATATCAGCTCCGACAGATTCAATTAATTCAGTGAGTCGAAACCAGAACTAATTAACTGATTGTAAGCACAAAGCTGTAAGGGTTTGCGGATTTATAGTAATACAATTAAAAACGTAGTTTTTAGATCGTTTTACGCTAAAGTTTAGCTACTCTTAGACTAATTA
>DAOVUO010000143.1 GCA_030632545.1 Bacteroidales bacterium | reverse complement strand
CTTCAAATCAGGAAATTACAAACTTCCTTATCGTTTCCTAAAGCCTAAAAATATTAGCGATAGTATTAAATATCCATTAATTTTATTTCTTCATAGCGAAACACAAGCAGGGAATGATAATGAAAAACAATTGAATCATTTCATTATTGAGCTGAGTAAAAACAAAAAAAGAGTGAAATATCCGAGCTTTATAATTGCCCCACAAATCCCTAGAGGTAAATCTTGGACATCAGCAAAAACAAATGGAGATAGCTTATCTTTTTCAACTATTCTCACCAAAGAGCTTCGTGTTAGTCTGGAAATAGTGGACAAAACGATTAAAAGCTTTCCTATTGATACAAACAGAATATATATAGTTGGCATATCAGATGGTGCAGTTGCTGCCTTTGAACTCTTATGCAAACAGCCAGAAAAAGCTGCTGCTATTTTAAGCATTTGTGGTACAGGACAAGTAGAGGAAATAAATGAACAAGCAAGTTTAGTCCCTTTTTGGGCATTTATAGGAAAGGAAGACCTAAAGTATTCATCAGAAAAAATGGCTAAAATCATAAGCTATATGAACGAGAACAAAGGCAAAGCAAAGCTTACAGTTTTCGACAAAACAAATCATATCTGCTGGGACGAAACATTAAAAAATCCAGAAATTTTTAATTGGTTATTTCAGCAATCCAAATAAATTCATGAGTTATTTTAAAAACCCTCTTTGGGATGTAATTGGCATGCTAGCTATTACAGGAATTGTACTTGCGCTCTATTCTTTTAGCAGTACAAATATACATACTGGAGAACTTAAACCAGTTGTTTTTATAAACGAATACTTATCTAAAATTGATAGTAACTTAAATATTGACGGTTTTGAAATTGAAAAAACAGGCATTAAGGAATTTATTGTGCCTGAACAAAAAACAGAAGCTTTAAGAATAAAGCTAGCTAGCAGCATTAAAAACATTGAAAAAGCAGAACTTGATACTTCCAAACAACGTATTTTATTTATTGGCGATTCAATGTTAGAAGGACTAATGTACAGAGCCAAGGAATACACGAATTTTAATAATCATGAGCTTTTCCCAATTATTTGGTATAGCTCTTCTACTATGTGGTACGGACAATATGATACCATAAGTTATTTTATAAAAAAACATAAACCAAGCTACATTTTTTTAGTTCTTGGTGCTAATGAACTTTTTATTCGAGATATTTTTAAAAAGAGAAATAAATACGTTAAAAGAATACTAGAACAAATAGACACAATTCCATTTATTTGGATTGGCCCACCAAACTGGAAAGACGATACAGGAATAAATGATATGATTCAAGCAAATGTAGATGAAAGCCAATATTTTGAATCAAAAAAATTAAAGTATAAAAGAACAAAAGATGGCGCACATCCTGTCCGAAGCTCATCTAATATGTGGATGGACAGCATTGCAAGCTGGGTAATGTCGAGCAGTAAATATCCTATAATATTAAAAAACCCAATAGAAACAATTAAAGCAAAACCACACCCCACCCTTTTACAACCTATGAAATAGTATGAATTGGAGTAATTTTAGAGAGCATTTACTGGATATATTTCAATACAATCCACAATCACCCATGTTATTTAATAGTGGCACATTTATGCTACTATTTTTACTATTTATTACAAGTTATATTTTTATACACAAACGAAGAGTAGCTGTATCAATATTCGTAATTATATTTAGCCTATTTTTTTACTATAAGTCAAGTGGTGTTTATTTTCTTATTTTAGTTTTTACTGCCATTACCGATTTTGTATTTGCCCTATTAATTTACAAAGAGAAACAAAAATGGTTAAAAAAAATATGGTTATTTCTATCAATTGGTGTTAGTCTGGGTATTCTAGCCTTTTTTAAGTACTCTAATTTTTTTCTTGACAATCTAATTGGAATAGTACAACTTATAGGCGATTTTCCTTTATTAGTTAAATTCATCGAATCGCAGCCACCAGCTTTTCAAGCTTCCTTTCAAGAAATAATTGCAGGAAATTTTCAGCCTTTAGATATTTTTCTCCCTATTGGAATATCTTTTTACACGTTCCAATCAATAAGCTACGTACTCGACGTTCATTGGGGAAAAATTAAACCTACACGTAATTTTCTTGACTATGCCTTTTTTCTATCATTTTTCCCGCAGTTAGTTGCAGGGCCAATTGTAAAGGCAAATTTGTTTTTACCTCAGCTTAAAAAAAACATACACATTAACAGAAAAGATGTATATGCTGGAATGTGGCTAATAATGCTAGGTTTACTAAAAAAAGCAGTAATTGCAGATTATATCTCACAATACAACGATTTAGTTTTTGCTGACCCAACAGGATATACTGGTTTTGAAAATCTAATGGCTGTTTATGGTTATACACTACAAATTTATTTAGATTTTTCTGGATATTCCGATATGGCAATTGGTTTAGGAAAAATGATGGGGTTTGATTTAGGACTAAATTTTAATTTGCCCTATCAATCAAAAAATATTACAGAATTTTGGCGACGTTGGCATATTTCATTGTCCTCGTGGCTTCGCGATTATGTGTATATCCCACTTGGAGGAAATCGTGGAGGAAAATACAAAATGTACCGCAATTTAATGCTAACTATGCTAATTGGAGGCCTCTGGCACGGTGCCGACTGGAAGTTTGTATTCTGGGGAGCACTACATGGAATAGCTTTAGCAGTGCATAAAATTCTAAAACCTTATTTAGATAAAATTCCTGATAATTGGCTCACTAAATCAGTATCGTGGTTCGTAACCCTGCATTTTGTAATATTTCTATGGATATATTTCAGAGCTCAGAGTTTCGAAATAGCCTCACTTGTAATCAAACAAATTGCTACTGCAATGAATTGGGCTTACTTCGAACCATTTATACTTGTACGAAGTACATGGGTATACTTATTGATGTTAGGAGTAGCTATGCATATTCCAGTTGCTAATTTTAATAAAAAAATTGAAAATCAATATATAAAGATGCATTACATAGCTAAAGTGTTTATTTTCATTATAATAATCCAGGTAGTATTGCAATTTAGACTAGAAGATGTACAACCTTTTATTTATTTTCAGTTTTAATTTTTGATAATTTTGCTTAATCTTGTAAAAAGAAGCTAAAAACACAATTTTATAGCTAAAATAATAAACCGATGATTAAAAATCTGGTTAAATGACTATTTTTGTACAAATTTTAAACACATGAAGCAACTCACTTATATACTAGCCATTTTTGTTTTACTAAGTATAAACGCATGTAAAACTTCGCAAAACGAAAATAATGAGCCACAAGAGCAAGTTTCAGTTGAAAAAGACACTACTAATAATGGGAACGGAGAAGAAAAAGTAGAATTTTCTGATCAAACTTATGCAATACCAGATATTCTCAATTATTTCCCTATCGAAGGTCCCTATTTAATAACTACATGTAGGCCAATTGGTTGGTCGGAAGACGGAATGTTCGCTTATGTTCTCGAACCAGCCGACGAAGCTTGTGGTTGTTATTTTTTAAAATTACATATACAAAATTTAAAAAATGATAAAATCGAATGGAGTTTTAATTATGATAAAGAAATCAAAAATAATGAAATTACAATTGATAGTGTATGGAAAAATAATGATAGTTTATTTACAGCAAAATTAAACGAATATAAAATTATCCAGAACAAACGATTTTACCTAAAAACATCTAATATTAATAATAAAGGCAAGAATTATTTTTTTAATTTTAAAAAAGAAACAGAATTTGACGATCAATATCAAATTGACTGGATTGTGTCTTCGAGGCTTAAATTAACTGAGCAAAATGACCCTGAAAATAGCTTGTTTAGTTATAAAGAAACTGCCTACGAATACGTCTTAAATACTGGATTATCAGGATACTTACATAGCCCTTATGAGGATAGAGTTGCTTTTGTTATATGGCAAGCCAGATGGGGTTACGAGGGTACACCTTATGTAGTTAACTTTAAAATTATTGGCACAAAACTTCCTTAAAATCAAAAAAATATCGGATAGCCTTTTTTCTTTTCATATTTTTTGCATAAATTGCTCAAAGTTTTATAAAACTCAGATGATATGGAAATTAAAGATCACTTACTACAAGGAACAAAAGTAAAATTCAAAAAGACCCCTAATCATAGTGGGGAATTTGCTAAAAACAATTTAGATACAGTTGTTGTACATTATACTGCAGGTCCTTATGCTCCTGCATTGGCTACACTAATAAATCCAAGAGTAAAAGCATCGGCTCACTTAATTGTTGATAGAGACGGTTCTGTTACTCAACTAGCACCATTTAATATAATTACATGGCACGCTGGTAAAAGCCAATGGGATGGAAAAGTTGGACTAAACAAGCACTCTATAGGAATAGAAATTGTAAACTCAGGCCACCTAACAAAAAGTGGAAAAGTATACCGTGCTTGGTTTGGAGCATCTTACGAAGAAAAAGATGTTATGCAAGGGACTCATCGCAACGAAACAATAAAGCGTTATTGGCATACATACACACAAGAACAAATAGAGGCCGTTACAGAAATATGCCAATTATTAATAGATTCCTATGGAATATCTGATATTGTTGGACATGAAGAGATAGCTCCTAAAAGAAAAACAGATCCAGGGCCAGCCTTTCCTCTTGATAGAATGCGAAATAAACTTCTTAAAGGCGACAGAGACGAAGACGGTGGATTTGAAGATTTAAAAAAGGGACGTGTTTTAGCTAATTCTTTAAATATTAGAGAATTGCCAAATTCAAGTGGTGTAAAAGTAGCACGTTCATTACCAAAAAATAAAAAGGTTAAGATTATTGCAGAAAGAAATGGTTGGTATAAAGTTTCTACCGAAATCGAAGGATGGGTTTCTGCTAAATATATTGGACTTGATTAAAATAAAAATATTTTAAAATGAGAAGATGGTTAATCATAGGTGCTATCGTTCTTGTAGCTCTCTTAGTGTTTGGATGGTTATATTCTGAAGGATATTTTGAAGGTGTATCGTGGCAAGGTTTAACAATATTGTTTGCATCTCTTGCTGCACCGTTTCAATTTATATTTGGAAAAGCAAAAGATATTAGTAAAACCGAAGAGTTTATCAATCATAATTTAGCTGTGAAAAAGGAAGAAAAAGAGCACAGAGTTAAATATGACGAAATAATTGAAGGAAGAGAACAAAAAATCAATGATTTGGATAGAGAAATTCAATTATTACAATCTAAACTTGAATTAGTTGATAAAAAACGTGAACGAGTTGAAGAAGAAGTACAAAACATGAGCCCAAAAGAAAAGACAAAAGAAGCACAAGACCTATGGGGAGATTAAATTTGAAATGAAACGAATGAAAAAAATTATTGCAAGCATAGTTTTAAGTTTCCTTTTTCTGAATTTTATTTCAGCACAGGAATACCCAAAACATATTCCTCAAGGGCAAAACGAAACACTTAATGCTACAGAAAGTGCATTATGGGTATTAAAAGAAAGTCAATTTAATAGAGCTCTGAGTGATTCTAAAGAGTTAAAGCTAATAAAGCTACAAGTTGAGGATCTTAAGAAAACAATAAATTTACACGAAGAAAAAGAAACAGAACTAGTAAAATTGAAGGAAACATTAACTAAAGACAGAGATTATTACAAAGAAATTTGGCAAACATGCAGTGAAAATACTGAAAAAATAGGCAAAGCCTATAAACGTCAAAAAATTATAGCTAGAATAGCCGTAATTGCCGTTCCTGTGGTTTTTGTAATAGGACTTTTGTTATAAATGATATTGAAAACTAAAAAAAACGTACAATAATGGAATACATTTCTGAAGGTCAAAAACTTTTAATGGCCGAATTTTGGACAAGAATATATCTTCCTATTGGAATTTGGTTGATTCTTATAATTGTTCTATTAACGGGGTTAATTTGGAAATACCCGTTTGGAAATTGGACAACTGAAAACCCAAATCCTTATAGTGGTGAAACATTGAGCTTACCAAGAGGTATTTTCCGCTCAATACTAACGCTAACACTATTATTTATTACAGTTTTGTTTGAATTAGCAAACTTGTACTCTGGTACGGAAACAGAGGGGAATTTCATTGAGTGGATTACAGCATTCCAAATGATGATAGCTTTCTATTTTGGTTCTAAAGTTATGCACCATGTTACAAGTGCCGACCGTAAGAAAACTGAGGTTACTATGGAAAAACAAGCTGCTGTTTATGCTGCTCAAAATATGAATGCTCAAAGCCAAATGGGTGTTGGTGATGAATCTGAAGATTTTGATGATGGTGAAGCTGCTGGATAAATTTATATTATTTTTACATCCGTAATAGAGGAGCACGTTTAGTTTAACAATCGTTACAGTGGATGTGTCTAGACGATAGAATAGCAATTTACTGTATTTGCTAATAATGAGTAATTTACAGAAAAAAAATGATTATACGTATTTTTTTAAACAAAAAAGCTGCTAGAAATTTTCTGAGCAGCTTTTTTGTTTTTTGAAATATTTCTTATAATTAGCATAGGTATTTGCGTCGATGCGCATAACATCTTGGCGATAAGTCAATTACTACTTTGTTTTTATAACTAAACTATCTTCGCATTGCTTTGGTTTAATCAAAACATTAACAAACGACAAT
>DAOVUO010000220.1 GCA_030632545.1 Bacteroidales bacterium | reverse complement strand
ATTTTATATCCATACGTTTTTAATTATTGTAATAATGTACTTTGTTCTTATTCAATAGTTCCCCGATGTTCGGGGCAGGCTGGTACTTTTTTGTAATTGTTTCTCGATTTAGTTTTGAGTAAACAATAACTTTGTCAATTTTTTTTCATATTCAGTTATTGATAATGAGCTTGTTATGTACTTGCTCACCATGGCTTCGACAAAGATTAGAAGTAGGCTGCCCATAACAATGTGGATTTATTGCTTATTATAAAACTGAATATTTATAGGCATTGTTTCTTTTCTGATTTTTTTAGGGGTAATTATAAAATTGTATAACGCTTGGATGTCGAATATAAATATTTTGGCTATAGTCAATGGTTTCACGATGTTTGAGGCAAACAATTAGATGCTTGCAAGACGATGATTGTCAGTTGTTTTGAGTGAGGCTGTTAAGTTTAACTGCTAGATTTTCAACATTTAACTTAGCACTGGAAACTTAAAGCTTAACTAAATATTGTAATGATGTAGAGCATTCTTATTTTCTATAAAAAATTTGAAAAAATGTAGTATATTAAGTTTTGTTATTATAGGAAGGAAAAAATGAGAATTGCTGTAGATTTTGATGGTACTATTGTTGAACATAGGTATCCTAAGATAGGTAAGACAAATCTGTTTGCCTTTCAAACGCTTATAGAATTAACAAAACGAGGTCATAAATTAATTTTATGGACTTATCGTTCTGGTCAATACTTAGATGAAGCTGTTGAATTTTGTAAAAAAAATGGTGTCGAGTTTTATGCTATTAATGCAAGTTATCCTGATGAGATTTTTGACAAAAGTATTAGTAGAAAGATAGATGCAGACATTTATATAGATGATAGAAACTTATCTGGTTTCCCAGGTTGGAGTAAGGTTTGGGAGATTCTTGATTTAGGTTTGACTAATAATGAAATTTTAGAGCAACATTTATTGAAAAAATCAACTAGTTTTAAAGAAAAAATCTTAAATTGGGTAAAAAGATAGATATTGTGACAATCCCCATCGATATTAAAAATATTATTTTAAGTTCAGATTATTTGCATTTGCAAATATTGAGTTTGTCTAATCGCAAACTTAAAGAGCTCCCTGAGGAAATTTCTATTTTGGTGAATCTTAAAGAGTTGGATTTAAGTTATAATGAACTTATAAGATTACCTGCCGCTATCACAAAGGAAACTAGACTTAGAAAATTGAATTTAAAGGAAAATACCTTTTCTTTTTCAGCTCAAGAGATTGTTAATAGAGGATTATATTCTGTGCTGGTTTATCTAGCACGGCTGCAAAATAAGACAGGGGAAAATGTATTTAGTTTTATTACTAAGAGATTATCAAGTAAATTAAATGTTTTGTTAACTAAATATTTATCGTATTTCACTAATATTTATAATCAATATAGTGAACAAACTTTACAGTTAGATTTTGAATCTTCTGCATAAACTATTAATGATTTTGAATAGGATGCGATAGTTTTAACAAAAGCGAATAGGTTATTAATTTTTTTGGATTCAGTGCATGTAGAGTATGAATTATTTGATGGTGATGATATGAGTAAGAACTTGTTGAAAGGCATTTTTAAAACTCAAAGGGCTATATTAGATAGATATTGAAAATAAGTTAGAGGAATTTTGTATTAAAATTCCTTAAATTGGTATTAATACTTGCAACAAAATTATATAATTATCGTATTGTTAATATGGTTTTTGATTTAAATTATTCTTATATTTTGTTTACTTTTGTGAGCTTTTTTATATTATGATTTAGCGTTATATTTATTATGGGATATAAAATTCTTTTATTTAGTTTTTTATTTATGGCTTTTTTTCAAGTGGCGGGGCAACAGTTATTGGGGCTTGTAGACTTAGAAAAGCAAGATAAATATACACTCGATGAAGCTTTAAGTAGTTCAAATCCTGAACTTATATATTATATTGATAATAGTGGAATTGCGGCAAAGCTTGTTTCTGAAAAAATATCTAAATTTACGAATTTGCAAAAAATTGTTTTATGGAAAAATGAGCTAAGCAGCTTGCCTCAGTCTTTTTTCTCTCTAAAATTGCTTCAAGTAATAGTTTTGCGAGAAAATTTTTTAAGTAATGAGCAATTATTAATTGATTTTGCAAAGTTTAAAAATCTTAAACAGCTTGATTTAAGCCTTAATCAGTTTGAGGAAATTCCTGTTGAGTTTTTTGATTTAGCTAAATTAAGAAAATTGAATTTTTCATTTAATAAAATTTCTATTTTACCAAAAGAGATTAAAAAACTTAAGGTTTTATCTGAAATTTATTTTAATAATAATCAAATAACAAAATTGCCAAAAAGTTTTGGACAATTACATGATCTTTATGAGGTTGATTTTCAGCATAATGATATTAGTGTTTTACCAAAATCGTTTACTAATTTGTTGAATTTAGAAATTTTAAATTTAAAAGAAAATCCTGTGGCTAAATTACCCAAGAATTTATTTAAATTAAAAAAAATGGAAGAAATATGTTTTTCGAAGCATAACTTGTCTGCTGAGGAGATTTATAGGATTAAAAATATTTTTCCGGAAGCGGAAATTAGCTTTGATGATAATTAATAAAAATATGAGAGCATTAAAATATAGCGAACTAGAGAGGATAAATTTATGAGACAGTTAAAAATAACCAAATCGATTACTAACAGGGAAAGTGCATCATTGGATAAGTATTTACAGGAAATTGGTAAATACGATTTAATATCTGTAGAAGAGGAAGTTGAATTAGCTCAACGGATAAGAAAAGGCGATAGATTGGCCATCGAAAAATTGACAAGAGCTAATTTAAGATTTGTTGTTTCAGTTGCGAAACAGTATCAAAATCAAGGACTTAGTCTTCCTGATTTAATCAACGAAGGAAATCTTGGCTTGATTAAAGCAGCAGAAAAATTTGATGAGACTCGTGGTTTTAAATTTATCTCTTATGCGGTTTGGTGGATTCGACAATCAATAATGCAAGCAATTAATGAACAGTCTCGAATTGTTAGATTGCCTCTTAATCAGGTTAGTTCATTAAGTAAGTATAATAAGGCTGTTGCTAAATTTGAGCAGGAAAATCAGCGTAAACCATCTGAAGAGGAATTATCTGAAATTCTTGAACTTCCTGTGGAGAAAATTTCTGATACTATGAAGGTTTCTGGACGTCATGTTTCTGTTGATGCTCCATTTGTTTCTGGCGAGGATAATACATTATTGGATGTATTAGAAAATTCAGATTCACCAATTGCTGATTCCGAGTTAATTAATGAATCTTTATCTAAAGAGATTGATAGGGCTTTTGCTACACTTACAGATAGGGAAAGGACAATTCTTAAGCTGTCGTTTGGAATTGGTATACCTGAAATGAGTTTGGAGGAAATAGGCGAAAAATTTGGACTTACTCGTGAGAGGGTTAGGCAAATAAAGGAGAAAGCAATTCGTAGATTAAGAAATACATCACGAAGCAATTTATTAAAATCATATTTAGGATAATCAAAAAGCCCCAAATGGGGCTTTTTTTTATATACAATATTTAGATTTTATTAAAATAATTATGCAAAATATAGAATTAACTCCTCTTCACATACTTGGATTCATTTATATTGCTTTTGCGCATCAAACTGATGGTGAATTTACGCATGACGAGCAAAAGATTGTCTGGCAAAAGCTAAAAAGTCAAATAGATAATGAAATTCCGTATGTGCAATTTACTCATCTAATGGATGATATGACACGACTGTATAAGTTAAAAATGAACGATGATAATATTGTTGAGGTCGTTATGGAATTAGCGGCTGAGTTAGTTGAAATGGAATGGTTTGTTAGACCACGCAGATTAGCTTGTTTAAGGGACTTGAAAGCTATTGCTTTGGCTGATGACAAATTTATGGAGAGTGAGAAAAAGTGGATAAATAGATTTTCAGCTATTTGGCAAATAAATCGTAGGACTCTTAATCGCTTGTAAAATGATGTATCTCATATTTAGTATTTTGAGTTCATCATTAATCATGGGCTTATTTAAATACATTTCTCGCTATAATTTTCAAGTTATTTATCCTATAATAATTAATTATATAATTGCATTTTTATTTGGTTTGCTTATTAGCCCACCTGATTTTAACTTGCTTGTAAATGATGCTGATAGGATTCTTCCTGCGGCTATATTTTTGGGCATATTATTTATTGTGATGTTTAATTTTATAGGAATATCATCTCAAAAAGCTGGATTAACTGTTACATCAGTTGCTAGTCGGATGTCGGTAATAATTCCAATGGGATTTGCCATTATATTTTATAACGAAGCATTGTCAATAGTTAAATGGGCAGGAATAATATTAGCGATACCAGCAGTTATTTTTACTAGCTTAAAAAATGGAAAAACAGATTGGACTTATTTATATTTGCCAATTATAATTTTTTTTGGTTCGGGTATGGTCGACACGACTGTTGTGTTTAGCCAAAATAGTATATTGACTAGTGAAACACAGTCGAGTTTTACTATTTTAGTTTTTGGCGTTGCTGGTGTTTTAGGAGTGCTTTTAGCTGTAATAAGGCGTTTTGATTTTAGGCAATTTTTGCGTAAGGATGTTTTTTTGAGTGGATTTATATTAGGTCTATTAAATTACGGAGCTTTATATTATATTATTTCAGCATTAAAATCCGATGTTTTTGAGGATTCTATAATTTTTGGAATTAATAATATTGGCGTAGTACTTATTTCGGTTTTTTTAGGAGTAGTTTTTTTTAAAGAAAACTTATCAAAAATAAATATTATTGGAATATTTGTATCTTTGTTGGCAATACTACTATTATCATTGCATAATTAATGGGAAAAGATAATTACCTTAGCATAAAAAAAACAGGGGAAGGTGTTTTTAAAGACAGGGGAAGTAAATTTTTAGCGTTTGCTTTTGCTGCCGAAACTGAAGTGCAAGTAAAGGAAATTCAGAAAAAACTGAGAAAGAAATATTTTGATGCCCGCCATCATGTGTATGCGTTTCGGTTTGGTTTAGAATCTAATATTTATAGAGCAAGTGATGATGGTGAGCCGTCTAATAGTTCCGGACCGCCTGTTTTAGGTCAAATAAAATCATTTGATTTATATAATGTATTAGTAATTGTTGTTCGTTATTTTGGTGGTACAAAATTGGGTATTCCAGGTTTAATTAATGCATATAAAACAGCAGCTAAATTAGCTATTGAAAATGCGGTAATTATTGAAAAAACTATTAGTAAATCGTTCGTAATTGCCTTTCCTTATGAATTAATGAATGATGTTATGCGAATCGTTAGTTTGGATAATGTAGAAGTTATTGAGCGAGAATTTACTGATAGTTGTAAAATGAAACTTGTTGTGCCTAAAAGTAATTATAATTATTTTATAGAAAT
>DAOVUO010000129.1 GCA_030632545.1 Bacteroidales bacterium | reverse complement strand
ATTTCTTTTGAATCTGTTTTTTTCTGAGGAGTAGATTTAGCTTCAGTCTTTTGCTCTGCTTCTACTTTTTTATTAGATCTTGGCGAACTAGTTTTTTTTGCAGCAGTTTTTTGTGACTCAGTTTCTTTTTTTGTAGCAGTACCTTTTTTTGTAGTAGTTTCTTTTTTTGCAGCAATTTCTTGAGTACTCGAATCCTTTTTAGTCTTAGTATTTTGCGCAGTTATATTTTTTTTAGTATTCCTACTGTTTTCAGTAGTCTTTTTTGTTCCAGATCGCAACTCTTTTTCCGCTTTTCTGCTATCTACAACAAACTTATTAGCTAATTCTAGTAATGCCTTTTCCGAAAGTTTATTGGTTTTAAAAGTAATTTCCTCGCCAAATGGGCCTTTTATACTAACTTCTTTTTGATAAAGCTGAATCCAAACTTGAATTGTTTTAAAAAATTCAACTAAAGATGTTTGCGAACTAGCAATTAAAGTTCCAACGGCATTTAGAGTTGCACCATTCCCCATTTGCCCAGGTTTTGTTGGCAGAGTTTTCCATTCAATTTTCTCTATATCTTTAGTTTGCTTTGATTTAAGATAATTAAAAAAATTAGTTTTTATATTATTAGGCAACTTAGAATCTATAATTAAATCTATCTCCATGGGTAATTTATAGCTTTAGATTGTAATATTACAAAAAATATCTGATATAAAGAAGCCAAGCTGCCTGTTTTAGTCAATTTTACTATTTTTTTCTATCTCACTGCAATTGTTTCAATTTCAACAAGAGCATTTACTGGAAGTGTTTTTACTGCAAACGCAGCTCTAGCAGGCTGTTTTTCAGTATAAAAAGAAGCATAAACTTCGTTCATTACAGCAAAATTATCCATATTGCTCAATAACACAGTAGATTTTACCACATCATCAAATGTATAGCCTGCTTCTTCCAGAATAGCACCAATATTTTTCAAAGACTGTTCAGTTTGCTCTTTAATACCACCTTCAACCATTTTACCAGTTTCTGGATTTATTGGCACTTGGCCTGAAATATAAAGCGTTCCTTTAACTTCAACTCCTTGACTATATGGCCCAAGAGCTTTAGGTGCTTTGCTTGTGTTAATAATTTTTTTCATTGTATAAAACTTAAAACATTAATAACTAAATTGTAATTTTAAATACAGTTTTTACATTAGGTTCTGAAAAAGCCGAAAGTGAACCACCATGATTATTAATAATTTGTCGAGACAAACTAAGACCAATCCCAGAACCATCTGTTTTTGTTGAAAAAAATGGTATAAATATTTTATCAAGTACATCGGGTAAAATACCTGGCCCATTATCATCTATTTGCAACTCTACATTTCCTAAAGTATTTATATTTGCGGTAAGATTTATTTTAGAGTAATCCAAAGATTTTATGGATTGAATTGCATTTTTTACAATATTAATTAATACTTGCTCAATTAATTTTAAATCAGCAGAAAGAGCCAAATCACTAGGATTAATTACTTGCACAAATTCAATTTTATTTGCCTCAATATCTTGCTTAAAAATACTATATACATTTTTAAACAATTCCGAAATCTTAAATAATTCAAATACTGGCTTTGGTATTTTTGTGATATTTCTATATGTCTGCACAAAATGAATCAAGCCATCACTACGATTATGTATAGTATTAAGTGCTTCTTTTGTGTCAGTAAAAACTTCTTTGTCCAACTTAACAACATCTTCATCTTCACTAACTTCTGCATCGGAAAGCATGAAATTTAAAGTTTGCGATAATGAAGAAATTGGGGCAATGGAATTCATTATTTCGTGAGTAAGTACACTTATCAACTTCTGCCATGAATCCAGCTCTTGCCTTTCTAATTCTGTTCGAATATTTTTTATTGAGATTAATTTAACTATATCATCTTTAAAACTAAAGCGAGTAGCATAAAGAGCTAGTTTGTAATTATTTTCCTTATAAAAAAAATTAAGCAATCTTCTTTCAAATGGATTAATGTTTTCAAAAGTTGAATATAATTCCGAATTAATAACTTCAAAACCCGAAACATCTTCGATACTTTTAATACCGAAAGTTGTCATTAATGCTTTATTTATAAGTACTATCTTCCCTTCTAAATTAAAAGCTAATATACCAATATCAATATGCTCAACAATGTTTTGCAAATAAAATAAATTCTTCTCTCGCTCAATATTAATTTTTCTGAAATTTGCAGAAATTTGTGATAATGCTTTATTTAACTCATTATATTCTTTATTATTAAATTCGTCGCTAGTACTTACATTATAATCTTCGAACCTAAGTGCATTAAAAAATTCGGTAAGTTTTCTAGTTGTATTTTTCGAAAAATAAGTAATCTGCCAAGCTGAAATTAAAACTAAAAAATAGAAAAATACAGAACTTATCCACCAATATGATATAATACTATACGCTCCTAAAAGCGAGAATAATATAATTGCTAAACTTAATAAAAATATTTTTACAGTATAATTTTTAAAGCCCATGTTTTTCTAATCTTCTATAAAGAGATGTTCTAGTTAAACCTAATTCTTTAGCAGCCATCGAAATATTTCCAGAGTGTTTTTTTAAAACTTTATCAATTATAGCTTTTTCAACATGCTCTAAATCATAGTTTTCCAATTCTAATTCATCAACTGCCCTTTTATTGCTATTCAACTGAAAATCTGACGGTTGCAACACTGAAGATTCAGCCAAAATTACAGCTCTTTCCATAGTATGACGAAGCTCTCGCACATTTCCAGGCCAATTGTATGCTTGTAATCGTTTTACAGTAGTAGCACTTAAATCCCTAATTCGTTTATTGTATTTTTTAGCAAATTTTGCCAAAAAATGGTTTGCTAATATAGCAATATCCTCTCCTCTGTCTCTTAAAGGCGGTAAATGAATTTCTACCGTATTTAGGCGGTACAACAAATCTTCTCTAAACGACTGTTCGTCAATCATCTCAGATAAATTTCCATTTGTCGCACTTATCAAACGAATATCTATAGGAATAAGTTTATTTGCCCCCACTTTAGTAATTTCACGACGCTCTAAAACTGTCAAAAGTTTTGCTTGAGCTGGCAGACTAATATTTCCTATTTCATCAAGAAATAATGTACCACCAGAGGCCAATTCGAAACGCCCAATACGCTCGTTTCTTGCATCAGTAAAAGCACCTTTTACATGTCCAAAAAGTTCACTTTCAAACAAAGTTTCTGTTATTGCACCTAAATCTACATTTACAAAAATCTCATTATTTCGCAAAGACTCTTTATGTAACGCTCTTGCCACAAGCTCTTTTCCAGTACCATTTTCGCCCAAAATTAAAATAGACGCATCTGTTTTTGCCACTTTTTTTATAGTATCAAAAACTTTTTGCATTGAAGGCGAAACACCTATAAAATCCTCGAATGGTTGATTAATTATATTGGCTAAACCAGTTTGCTTTTGCTTTAAATTATTTATTTCTATTCTTGAACGATGTAACTTAATTCCAGACATAACTGTTGCAATAAGTTTTTCGTTTTGCCAAGGTTTGATAATAAAATCAGAAGCACCATCTTTTATAGCTTTAACTGCATTATTAACATCAGAATATGCTGTTATAAAAATGACTATTGCCGATGGGTCGAATTCAAGAATTTTACTTAACCAAAAAAAACCCTCCTGTCCACTGGAAGCATCTTGAGTAAAATTCATGTCTAATAATACTACATCATAATCCTCTTCTTTTAAACGATCAATGGTTTCATTCGGATTACTTATAGTATCAATTTTTTCAACTTGCGTTTTAAGTAAAAGCTTAATCGCAAATAATACATCAGTATTATCATCTACGGCAAGAATTTTTCCTAATTTCTTTTTTGACATTTTTATAAATTTAGCTTTGTAAAGTTAGTAAATTCTTTGTGTATTTCTTAATAATTGTGTTCATTTTTTGGACACATCTGTTCAATACTGGTCATATTCAAGCTCCTCACTACAACCACAAAATACTAAATTAGTGACTTTTATGATTTTCGGCATAGTAAATGTAAAATTAAGTTAAAATATAAATATTAAAATCATGAAAAACCTATTACTAATATTTGCTTTATCGTTGTTAATAACAAATGCAAGTATAGCCCAAGAAGAAAAAAATTATGAACTTAAAACTTTTGATGATATTGAAATTAGCGGTGCATACAAAGTGTTTTTGAAACAAAGCAGCTCGTATTCACTAAAAATTGAAGCTGACGAAGATGATTTTGAGTACATTGAAGTAAAGCAAAATGGAAATAAGCTTATTATTTCATTTAAAGAAAACAAGAATATAGATTTGGATGACATCACTTTATGGATTTCAAGTCCAAAACTAATTAATCTTGAGATTAATGGTGCCGTTGATTTAGAGTGCGAAAATACATGGAATCTTCAAGAATTTGATGTTGAAATAAATGGTGCATCAAAAATGGAATGGAATATAAATTGTCAATCTTTAAACATGTACCTTAATGGTGCTAGCTCTGTTGAAATAGAAGGAAATGCACAAAAAGCAAATATTGAGATATCTGGGGCTGGATCATTAGATGCAATAGATTTTATAACAAACGATTTTAATATTGAAATATCTGGGGCTGGTAACGCTAATGTTTTCGCCAAGCAAAGTTTAAAAGCAAGTATTAGCGGTATTGGAATTGTAAAATATTATGGAAACCCACAAAATGTAAACTCAAATATTTCCTTATTGGGTGTTTTAGAAAATGCGGATGAGTAGATTAAGTTAAGTATAGTTTGTTTTAGGGGCTTTATTCATTTAAAGTCCCTTTTTTTTGTACCAAGTTTACATAAATAGCATAAAAATGGTAAAAAAGTCATAGTTTTGTAGCTCACGTCAAATATATTATAATGAAGCTTGAATTAACAAAACCAATCGTTTTTTTTGATATAGAATCAACAGGATTAGATGTAGCTAAAGATAGAATTGTTGAAATTTCCACACTAAAAGTATTCCCTGATGGAAATGAGAGGACAAAAACTTGGGTGGTGAATCCAGGAATTCCAATTAATCCTCAAGCTTCAAAAATACATGGATTTTCCGATGCTGATGTCGCAGATAAACAAAGCTTTAAAGATATTGTAAAGGAAATTGTTGAAGTTTTTAAAGGCTCAGATGTTGGTGGTTATAACTCAAATAAGTTTGACATTCCACTATTAGCTGAAGAATTACTAAGAGCCGATACAGATTATGATATTAAAAAAAGCAAATTTATAGACGTTCAAGTTGTGTTTTTTAAAAAGGAACAGCGTACACTAGCAGCAGCTTATGAGTTCTATTGCAATAAAAAGCTTGAAAACGCACACTCTGCCGAAGCCGACATTAAAGCAACCTGGGAAGTATTACAGGCGCAACTTGAAATGTATAAAGATTTACCATCTAAAATTGATAAACTTTCTGCTTTTACTACACAAAATAAATTTGTGGATTTTGCTGGTAGATTAATATTTGACAGCAAGGGAAATGAACTTTTTAACTTTGGAAAACATAAAGGTAAAAAAGTGGTTGACGTATTAAACGATGAACCTGGATATTACTCATGGATAGTAAATAATGATTTCCCATTATATACAAAAAAAGTACTTACTGCCATAAAACTTAGAACAAGTTTTGGCAATGTAAAATAAAAAAAGCTAAAAGTTAATAAAATATGAAAATTCTATGTATTGGCAGAAATTACATTGACCATGCCAAAGAACTAAACAATCCAGTTCCTGCAACACCAGTATTTTTTGGTAAAGCAGAAAATGCAATCCTACAAAATGGAAAAGCATTTTATTATCCTAATTTTTCTAAGGATATTCATTATGAAACCGAAATAGTGGTAAAAATAAATCGTTTAGGAAAAAATATTGAAACTCAATTTGCTAATCGTTATTACGAAGAAATTGGAATTGGAATAGACTTTACGGCTAGAGATTTACAAAATATTGCTAAAAAGAAAGGATTGCCATGGGAAATTGCCAAGGCGTTTGATGGTTCAGCCCCATTAGGTGATTTTTTACCTAAATCCGAATTCTCTGATATTAAAAATATTAATTTCAGTCTGGATATTAATGGAAAAACTGTTCAGAAAGGCAATACTGCTGATATGATTTTTGATATAGATTATATTATTTCCTATCTATCACAGTTTTACACTCTAAAAATTGGTGATTTAATTTTCACAGGAACACCAGTTGGCGTTGGTCCAATAAAAATTGGCGACAAAATGATTGCAAAAATCGAGGATAAAGTTCTTTTAGAAATTGATGTGAAATAAAGAAAAATGCAGGATAGAATATTAATTCTCGATTTTGGTTCACAATACACTCAACTTATAGCACGTAAAATTCGTGAGCTAAATGTGTATTGTGAAATACACCCATACAACAATTTTGAGTTAGATGATAGTATTAAAGGCGTAATTTTGTCGGGTAGCCCATATTCGGTTAGAGACGAAAAAGCACCAATTCCTGAATTAAATAATATTAAAGGAATTAAGCCATTACTAGGCATTTGTTACGGTGCTCAGCATTTAGCGCATAACTTTGGCGGCGAAGTACTTCCTTCTGATAATAGAGAATATGGAAGAGCAAATTTGCAATTCATTAGTAATGAGAGTGAATTATTTAAATCTGTTCAGTTAAACACTCAGGTTTGGATGTCTCACGGCGATACAATTGCTAAAACACCTGATAATTACGAAATTATAGCAAGTACTAAAGATGTAAAAGTTGGTGCATTTAAAATAAATGATGAAACTACCTATGGCATTCAATTTCATCCAGAAGTATATCATACAGAAGAAGGACAAGCAATACTAAAAAACTATGTGCTTGATATTTGTGGATGTAAAGCAAATTGGACTCCTGCTTCGTTTGTTGAAACTACAGTATCTGAATTAAAACTTAAACTAAGCAACGACAAGGTTATTCTTGGCTTGTCT
>DAOVUO010000320.1 GCA_030632545.1 Bacteroidales bacterium | reverse complement strand
ATAAATATAATATACTCAGTTCTACTACCAATTTCGTAAGTAACTAATTTAAAATATTAAAACAGTGATTAAACATAATATTCCATGATTATCTGCTTAACTGTTTATTTGTTTATAAGTTAAACCATACCAACTTAAGATAAAAGTAATTATTACTATTTTAATCAATTAAACGAATAAACATTTAAACATCATTATATCCCTCAAAATTTGCAGTGCCACCAAAATTTGAATCTCTACCCACAAAATTGGTAGAGGAATCGTTTAATGTTTATCAAAACTCTGTCGAAGTTGTTAGATTTATATACATAATTAGCATAATTGGTTTTATTAAAAATAACTTCGACAGAGTTCAATCGTTTACTACATAGCATGAACAAAACGTTCAACTAATGCTTTTATCTCATCATTTTTTTCAAATAATTCTTCGCTCAAATTTTTATCGTTAAAGGACTTTAAGTGCTTAATAAAGCGATTAATCGTAGCTTCTGGGAAGATATTGTCAGCTTCTAAGTATTTTCTTAGTTTATTTAATGCTTCAGCAGACTCCCAACATGAAGCAGGTAGCTGATTTAATTCATCAAGTTTTTCTTTATTTTCTGGTGCAAATATATTTACATTCACATATAATTTTTCCGCCAATTTTAGTGCATTATTCATTTTTAAACCATGTTTGGCCGCTACAATCAAACTTGCCATTAAATGATATAAATCTGCCGAACCATCTGGAGCTCTAAATTCTACAGTTTGTTTGCCTGGAATATACGGTATAGCTTCATTTTGCTGTGGATTTGCATCCGAAATCATAGAAGTTTTAGCTATCCATCCTAATGGAACACGAACTAAAACCGAACGGTTACTATCGCCCCAGCATATATTTGTTGGTGCTTCCTGATGAGGAACAAGTCTGAGATAAGATGTTGGATTTGTATTTCCAAAAGCAGTTAATGCAGGTGATAAATCCAATAATCCAGCAATCATTTTTTTTGCAGAATCACTTAAAACATCATCTTTTATCATAATATTTTCACCATTTTTTTCCAATAGCATGTGAATATGCATTCCGCTACCTGCTTTACCAACAGTAATTTTAGGTGCAAAGCTGATTTTTACACCATATTTATTTCCAAGCATTCTTAATATCCATTTTGATATAAGAAGCTGCTCAACTGCTTGATCTGGCGAAACAGGTAAAAACTCTATTTCGTGTTGTTCAAAATCTTCTGTTTCTGTTTTAAAATTTCCGACTTCAGAATGCCCATATTTAATTTTTCCTCCACATTGTGCAATTAAATCCATTGCTTCTAATCTAATATGTTCCCAATTAGCAAATGGACTAGATTCATGATAAGCTTTTTGGTCTTGAGCAGGATACATATCCTTTTTTTCGCTAATCACATAATATTCGAGCTCACCCATCGCTTTAAATTGAAAACCAGTAGATTGTTCGAAATTAGCTATTGCTTTTTTTAATACATTTTCAGGTGCAGTTTCCACAGGATGGCCATCTCTTGTGTAAAATGAGCAAAGCATCTCAATAGCTTTATTTTCGCTAAATGGGTTTATAAAAGCGGTTTGAAAACGAGGAATAACATATAAATCACTTTTTCCTGGCTCAACATAGGAGAAAAGACTTGAGCCGTCAACTCTTTCACCTGTTGCTAAAATTGATTCCAAATAGGCTTTACTGTGAATAATGAAATTTAAAGTTTTAAGTCTACCATCTTCAGCAATATATCTGAAATTTAAGTGTCTTATTCCTTTTTCCTCTATAAATTTTATAATATCTAAACGTGTAAAATCGGCAGGTGCTTTCCCTAAAAATTGAACTAGTGGATTAGGGTTTAATTTAATTTCTAAAAATTCCATAACTTAAATAATTTGTATTAATTTATTAATTCTATTTTGATTCCTAATTTTAGTTTTAGTTATTAACTTTAGTAATTAGCTTAAGTTTTATTCGAAACATATAAAGTATCTCAAAGATAAATGCTTAATTTGTGAAAAAAAATCTTGTTTGTCAGTAAAAAAAATCTTTTTTATGTTTATTAGCGATATTGATGGAACTTTATTAAATACTGAATCGGAAATTTCAATCCAAAACCTTACAGCATTACGACGATTAAAGAAACAAAATACACCTATTGTGTTGGCTACTGGTCGGAATTTATTTTCTGTACGAAAAGTAATTTCGCTCGATTTTCCTGTTGATTATATTATTTTTTCTACTGGATTGGGGATAATTGATTGGAAAACTCAACAAATTATTTTTTCTACAAAATTAAAAGATAGTACTGTTCAGCTTGCTGCTGAGTACTTAGTGCAAAAAGAAATTTCGTTTTTTATGCAGAATGAACTACCTGAGAATCATTTTTTTTATGCATTTAAGTCAAAAAAAGTTCCCGATGATTTTTATCGCCGTTTAAGTGTTTATCAAAATTTTGTATTGAAATATGAGAATGTTAAGCTATTTCCAAATAATATTAGTCAAATAATTGCTGTGCTTGAAAACGGTAGCGATATAGAATTTTTTAATAAAATAGAGAACGTTAATATAATAAGATCTAGTTCACCTTTAGATCATAAGAGTATTTGGATGGAACTTTTTCCGCCAAATATTTCAAAGGGTTTTGCTATAAAAAGCTTGTGCGACTATATTAATTACAGTTACGACAAAACTATGAGTGTAGGTAATGACTACAACGATTTGGAAATGCTAGAATTTACAAAATATAGCTATTGTGTTGCAAATGCACCAAACGATTTAAAAGAAAAGTATGAAACACTTGCTTCAAATAATCAAAATGGCGTGGAGCATGCAGTAAAGCTATACGAGCGTGTTATGCACTAATTGTATTTGTACGCATTAAAACAACTTTACTTAACTAAACTTTCAAGTTTTTCAATAGTGTAAGGCTTTTCTAGCATTCCGTCAAAATATTTGTCAATATTAAACTTTTTCAGCCAATCTTTATCATGTGCCGACATGGCTAAGATTTTAAAAATTTGTCCAGTTTGGAGTTGCCAAGCACGCATGTGAAAAGCTGTCTCTGCACCGTTCATCTCAGGCATTTCAATATCAATTAATACAATATCAAAATTTTTGTGTTTTACAACATCAAGTGCTTCTTTGCCCGAACTGCAAGTATCATAGATGAGCCCAAGCTCTTCTGAGTAAATCGACATTAGTTTTAAATTCGACGGATTATCATCAATAATTAAAATATTTGGCATATCTAGTGTATATTTAAATAGTTTTTACTAAATTTATAAAATGAAAAAATCATTAAAAATAGAAATACAGAACCCAATAAAAAATAGGCTTTTAATATCTTTTCATGGCCAGATGGTTTTGGCTCAACTTGAAAAGGAGTACGCCTCACTCATGGATTCGATTACAAAATTTAATGAAATTCATCTTTCCATTTCAAACGTTAAAGAAATGGATTTGTCAGCATATCAATTTTTAGCTTTTATACAGAAGCTAAATCATGGGGGTAAAGTTATTAAATTTAACCTTAATGTTAATGATAAAATAAAAGTTTTTTTACTTAAGTCAGGAATTGATTTAAGTAAATTAGTTGAGAACAAAAACTAAACTTAGTTTAATGGAGAAGAAAATATTAGTAGTGGACGACTCAGAAAGTATAAGAGAAATACTTAAAAGTTTGTTAGAAGAAGAGAATTTTTTGGTGGAAGTAGCTGAGGATGGGCTGAAAGGTTTAGATAAAGTAAAATCAAATGATTATGATTTAATCCTGACTGATTTGCACATGCCAAACCTAGATGGAATTGGTTTTATTAACGAAGCTCGTAAGCTTGAGAATTGTAAAAGAACACCAATTTTATTTTTAACCACAGAAACGCAGCAAGAGGCTAAAGATAAAGCAAAAGAAGCTGGTGCAACAGGTTGGATAATAAAACCATTTGTGCCTGCAAAAATTAAGTCTATAGTTAATAGGGTATTACATTAAATCAACCTAATGGAAGAGCTAAAAAAGAAATATTACGATGAAGCAACTCAGCTTGTTACCGATTTGGAAGATGCCTTTTTAAGAGTGGATGAAATTGGGCATGAGCAGACTGTAAACACAGTATTTAGAGCAGTTCATTCTCTAAAAGGTGGTGCTTCTATATTTGGCTTTGATTTAGTAACTGATTTTAGCCATCATTTGGAGAATCTGTTTTCGAATTTAAGAAACAATAAAGAAGAAGTTAGCTCAAAAATAATACAGATAGGATTAACT
>DAOVUO010000392.1 GCA_030632545.1 Bacteroidales bacterium | reverse complement strand
TACTTAATTCACCTAAAAAAGTATTTCAAAAGGCTCTAGAAATTGATGCTGATGTTTATCATTTTCATGATCCTGAGTTAATATTTATTGCTAATAAACTCAAAAAAAAAGGCAAAAAAGTAGTTTATGATGCACACGAAGATGTTCCAAGAGCATTATTAACAAGAAATTGGTTGCCAAAACTGTTTATGCAAATTATTGCATTTTTTTTCGAAGCATTTGAGAACTATTTTGCAAGAAAATTTGATGTAATTGTTCCTGCTACACCCTATATTTCTGAGCGGTTTAAGAAAATCAATTCTAATACTTACACTATAAATAATTTTCCAATTTTAAATGAACTGCAAAATTTAGGTTCGGCTATTAAGAGAAAAAATGAGATTTGTTATATTGGTGGAATTGACAGAATACGGGGAATTATTCCAATTTTAGATTCTCTTTTGCTATTAGACGATGTAAAACTAAATCTTGCAGGTAATTTTGAAAATAATGAACTTGAAACTGAGGCTAAAAATCATAAAGCTTGGAGTAAAGTAAATTATTATGGTTTTGTAAATAGGGTAGAGGCTTCCGAAATTTTAGCTAAATCAAAAGCTGGATTAGTCACTTTTTTTTCTGCACCAAATCATATTCATGCTCGTCCCAATAAGATGTTTGAGTATATGAGTGCTGGACTGCCAATTATTGCTTCTGATTTTACTGATTGGAAAGAGATTATTGAAAAGCATCAAGTAGGTATTTGTGTAAATCCTGAAAGTCCAATAGCAATTGCTGAAGCAGTAAAAAAAATCTTTGAAAATGAAGATTTAACTACCCAATTTTCTAAAAATGGTAAAAAGGCAATTAATGAAAGCTTTAATTGGGAATCAGAAGCTAAGAAATTGACTGAATTATATAAACAAATTAATAAGTTTTGAAGTTTTTCTAAACCGTCATAAAATTTTCTAATTGATAAAAGCATATCCGTATAATAGTTTAACATTATTACATAAATGGAATAAAAAGATTTACGTTTGCCAATAATTAATGTGAATTACGTGAAAAAAATCACATAATCAATATTAAATATGTGAAAAAATGAAAATACGGCAAAATATTGAAAATTATCTTCTGAATTGGAAAAATAGTTCCAATAGAAAACCTCTTATTTCGCAAGGTGCAAGACAAGTTGGAAAAACATGGATATTAAAGCATTTTGGTAGTAATAATTTTGAAAGTGTCAAGTTATTTCGGAACAATCCCTAAGGATTACATCTTAAATTTAAACATGAAAATAGCTACTATAATAGGAGCAAGACCACAATTTATAAAAGCTGCTGCTTTAAGCAGGAAAATATATCAATGTCCGAGTGCAGAGGAAATAATTATTCATACTGGACAGCATTTTGACGAAAAAATGAGTGCTATATTTTTTGATGAAATGGGCATTCCAAAGCCTGATTATAACTTAAATATCAATGGACTTGGGCATGGTGCTATGACTGGGCAAATGCTTGAGGGAATTGAAAAAATATTGATTGATGAAAGTCCTGACTTTGTGGTTGTTTATGGTGATACAAATTCAACATTAGCAGGTGCTTTGGCAGCATCAAAATTACATATTCCAATTGCTCATATAGAAGCTGGTTTGCGTTCGTTTAATATGAAAATGCCTGAGGAAATTAATCGAATTCTTACTGATAGAATTAGTCAGTTTTTATTTTGCCCGTCTCAAACTGCCTTAACTAATTTACAAAAGGAAGGTTTTGATAATTTTGATAATCAAACAATTAATGTTGGGGATATAATGTACGATGCAGCCATGTATTTTGGAAATAAGGCACGTAAACCTGAAATAGATTTACCTGAAAAATTTATATTGGCAACAGTTCATCGACAAGAAAATACTGACGATGATTGTTATTTGCGTAGTATTTTTCAAGCATTTAATCTCATTTCTACGGATATTCCAATCATTTTACCTTTACATCCTCGAACAAAAAAAGCACTCGAGAAATATCAAGTTCAAACAACTAACGAAGTACTGTTAATAGAGCCAGTAGGATATTTGGAAATGCTTTATTTAATTAGAAACAGCGAATTAGTTATGACCGATAGTGGTGGCTTGCAAAAAGAGGCTTATTTTTTTGAAAAACCTTGTGTTACTATGCGTTTTGAAACAGAGTGGACTGAGTTAGTTGATAATGGATATAATATCCTTGCTACGCCTAATTTAGAAAAAATTACAGATGCGGTAGATAAAATGCTTAATACTAAACTCGATTTTTCAAAAAAGCTGTATGGAGAGGGAAATATAGCTGAATTAATTTTAAGAACTTTAATATCAGAAAATTTAACTTAAAAAATGTATAAAATTTATTCAGTTTTATTGGTAATAGCAGTCTTTTTTGCTGCATGCACGGAGAAAACAGTTGTTTATGAGGATGCACTTTATGGTGATACATATAAAACTATTAACTTTGAAATTCAGTCACTTACATTTGAAGAACGTCCGTATTATAGGACAAGTCCGTATTCTTTAAATGTACCAGCATTAGCAGACAGTAATGGAATTGCTCTACACGTAAGAAATGATGATACTACATATCATCCTGTTGTATTAGCTCAATATATGATTAGGTACACTAATAGCTATTATTTAACACAAAATCAGGAATATATTGATTTTGGCAGATAAGTATTTGAATAAATTGCTCGAAGATGCTTATTACACAGTAGATAGTGCGCCATTTTTCCCTTATACTTTCGATTTTGAGTTACATGGTGATTATAGCCAAATTATGAAAGCACCTTGGTTTTCTGCTATGGCGCAGGGACAAGCATTATCGGCAATAGTTGATTTATACGAATTTACCCAAGATGAAAAATATAGATTAATTGCTGATAAAGTCTATCGAACATTTAAACTAAGAACAACAGAAAGCGAATATTGGGTGGCAGTGGCTGATAGTAAGGAGTATTTATGGTTGGAAGAATATCCGATGGATAGTTTCAATTATACCTTAAATGGCACTGTTTTCGCCATTTATGGAGTATTTGATTATTATCGCATAAATCAAACGGATTCTGTAAAAACAGTTTTGCAAGCCTCAATTACAGCTATTCACGATAATATTCTTAAATTTCGAAATCCAGGTTCATATAGTAATTATTGTATAAAACATGCTGTTCCGAGCAAGGAATATCATAAGATTCATGTTGGACAATTGCAGCAATTATATAAAATGACAAATGAGCCTTATTTTAATGAGGTGGCTGAGCTTTTTATTGAGGATTTTTATGATTATTGATTAATGCATAAAGTCAGCATAACCATCACTTGTCGTAACGAAGAAAACTATATTGTAAAATTTTTATAATGCACAAAGGACAATATTCTCTATTTGAAATAGAGAATATGTCGCGTATTCTCTATTTAAAATAGAGAATACGAGAAAATTTAGTATATTTGAGCAAAATATATTTTAATGAGAAAGGATTTACTTCAAAATATAATATTTGATCAAAGAGACCTAGAGTTTCCTGAATTTTATG
>DAOVUO010000537.1 GCA_030632545.1 Bacteroidales bacterium | reverse complement strand
CTATTTCTGCAAAAGAAACAGAATATAAATTTTTGCAGACAGAAAAGTAGCATATTTCGGAATAAAAAGCATTATTATTGTTTAATACTTCGTTAAATTTTTATAAACTACTGAAATCCATAGATTTACTAAATTCCATTTTATTTACTATGTTGTTTATAACTAGCGGAATACAGTTTTGAAACAGTAAATTTAGTAAATCTTATCGAACCATTGATTGTTTACTTCCGTATTATAATGGAAATACTGGTAGTTTTGATTTTAAAATGGTATAACAAAAACTCTTTATTCTTTTGACTTTTACCTCCATTATAAAACAAATGAGCAAGCTAACTGTCAGTAATTTACAATCTCATAAAGTAAAGTTATTCAAAAAATCGCTACTTCCTGAAAATACATTCATATCGTCTTGACTTTCTATCAAATATTACTAAATTGCCCCACTTATTTTTTACTAAATTATTTGTTTTATAACTAAATACACAAAATATGAAATTACAGAATTTTACAAGAGTGAGTTTTATACTTCTATTTATAAGTATAATAAGCGTGTCTCTATCTGCGCAGAAGTTTGAAAAGACAGATTTAAAGAGTTTAGATAAATACCTTGCAAGTGCTATGGAAAAGTGGGGTATTCCAGGAATGGCTGTTGCAATTGTGCATAAGGACAAAGTTGTTTTTGCAAAAGGCTATGGTATAAAAAGCATAGAGACAAAAAAGAAAGTTGATGAGAATACATTGTTTGCCATTGCATCTAATAGTAAGGCTTTTACATCTGCAGCTTTATCAATATTGGTGGCCGAAGGAAAAATTAGTTGGGACGACCCAGTGCAAAAGTATTTGCCTTATTTTAAACTATATTCGCCCTATGTATCGGAGGCAATGACTGTCCGTGATTTGCTATGCCATCGCACAGGCTTAAAAACATTTAGTGGCGATTTACTTTGGTACGGCACAACTTATAGCCGAAAAGAAGTTATAAGGCGTGCGCAATACCTAGAGCCAAGCTATGGATTTAGGGCTAAATATGGTTATTCTAATATTATGTTTTTGGCTGCTGGCGAAATTATCCCAGTAGTTACAGGAAAAACTTGGGATGAATTTATAGCTGAGAAGTTTTTTGTGCCTCTAGGAATGACATCTACTAATAGTAGTATCACTAAATTTAATGAAAAAACAAATCTTGCAATGCCTCACCATGTGGAATTGGGTAAAGAAACTCAATTATTAAAATATATTAATTGGGACAATATTGCTCCTGCAGGAGCTATAAACTCATCGGTTGCCGATTTAACACATTGGATGCGTATGCAACTAAACAACGGCACGTATGAGGGGAATGAAATTCTTGATGAAGACCAAATTTGGGAAATGCGTAAGGAGCACACAGTTTCGCCATTAAGTAAAGGGCAAACAGAAATGTTTCCAAGCAAGCATTTTCATTCCTATGGTTTAGCTTGGGATTTGTTTGATTATAATGGGCGTAAAATTGTAAATCACGGTGGTGGTGCTGATGGTATGATTTCTAAACTTGTATTAGTTCCTGAAGAAGAACTTGGTTTTGTGATACTTACCAATAGTATAAACTATTTACCTTCGGCCTTAATGTACGAAATACTCGACCGCTTTTTTGGTGAAGCTGATAAAGACTGGAGCTCGGTATATTACAAGTTTTACGAGCGAAATGCTGCAAGTAGCACCAAAAAAGAAGTAGCGTTAGAAAATGAGCGAAATAAAGAAAGTGAACCATCTTTAAAGCTTAAAAACTATACTGGTACTTATGGTGGCGATATTTATGGTGATGCAACTGTGAGCATTGAAAATGACAAATTAGTTGTAAAATTATCACCAACACCAATGTTTGTAGGCGACTTGTCGCATTGGCAGTATAATACATTTAAAATTACTTTGCGTAATATTCTGAATTTACCCGAAGGTACGGTTAATTTTATGCTAAGTCCTGATGGGAAAGTTACAGAAATGGTGATAGACATTCCAAATCCTGATTTTGATTTTACAGAGCTTAAGTTTTATAAGAAATAGAGGCTATATGATTTTATGGTTCTACTACCAATTTCGTGGGTAACTAATTTTAAATATGAAACAGTAATTAAACATAATATTCTTTGCTTATTTGCTTAGCTGTTTATTTGTTTATAAGTTAAACAATACAAACCTAAGATAAAAGTAATTATTACTATTTTAATCAATT
>DAOVUO010000057.1 GCA_030632545.1 Bacteroidales bacterium | reverse complement strand
TAAGGCATATTTTATAAATCTAAAATTAAAAACCGTAAAAATTGTAAGGCTGAATTAGCTGCTAATCGCATATTTACTTCACGCTTAATATTTATGGTGTAAGTGCGTGAAACTACTTTATCTTTTGATGCAACTGCAAACCAAACTGTTCCAACAGGTTTATCTGGAGTTCCTCCATTTGGCCCTGCCACACCAGAGGTAGCAACAGCATAATCAACATTTAGCTTTTTTAATACACCCATAGCCATTGCTTCAACCACTTGTTTACTAACTGCTCCATGCTTATCAATTAAGCTCATGGGCACATCTAACAAATTTGCTTTTGCCTCATTTGCGTAAGCAACAATACTTCCCTTATAGTACTCAGACGAGCCAGAAACTGAAGTAAGTAATTGTGCAATTAGCCCACCAGTGCAACTTTCGGCTGTTGCCATTGATGCAGCTTTCTCTTTTAAAAGCAATCCAATTGCCTCGTTTAAATATACATCATCGTAGGCAAAAATATATTTTCCTATATATTGATGTAGTTTTTTTATTTCAATATCTACGAGCTCCTCCAAATTATTCTCTTGCCCATAAGCTGAAACTCGCAAACGAACTGCTTCTGGTGAAGGCAAATAAGCTAATTTGAGATTTTTGGGTAGTGCTATTTCCCAATCATGGATTTTATCAGCCAAAATAGATTCTGGTAATCCATTAGTCATTACTGTTTTATGGATAATATGTGGTGTTGAAAATTTTGCTTTTAGTTTAGGCAAAATTTTGCTCGAAATGAGCTCTTTCATTTCAAAAGGAACACCAGGAAGGGAAACAAACACTTTATCGTTTTTATCGAACCACATAACTGGTGCAGTACCAATATGATTACGTATTACAGTGCATTTTTCAGGCACTAGTGCTTGTAATTTATTTTGCTCACCAATTTCACGACCTTTTTGCTTTAAATAACCTGTTACATCTGCTAAAACACCTTCGTCTATGCGCATTTTCGAGTTAAAATATTCTGCAATTGCAGGTTTTGTAATATCATCGGCAGTTGGCCCTAATCCTCCAGTTGTAATAATTATTTCAACTCTTGATTCTGCTAATTTCAGTGCCTCTAAAATATGCTCTTTAGTGTCGGAAATTGAAGTTATTTGCTCTACATGAAAACCATTTAAATTTAATTGTTGAGCAATCCATGCTGAATTTGTGTCAACAATTTGTCCAATTAGAATTTCATCACCAATTGTTATTATCTCTACTTTAACCATTTATTCAAATTTATACTTGCCCATTTATAAAATATAATAGTTTCCCGATGTTCGGGACAGGCTGTTAAGTTTTAAGTTTAAACGCACTGACTTTGTATTGCAAGTTTATGATACAATACAATTACTAAAAGCACATCGGCATAAAGAGGTCTAAAGTATAGAAATTTACGATTAATTAAAGTGAAATATGTTAAAAACTTAATCCAAATATGAAGCCCCAAGTAATATTATTGCTTGGAAGGAAATAATATGGATCGTAAAGATTTGTAAAACTGTATTTAAAATCAATTCCAAATAAAGCTTTTGGTTCAGACTTAGTTTTATATCCAATTGAAATAATTCCACCAAAATCCAGATGTGAGATTTTGTCTGGATAATCAACGCCATCACCTTTGTTGATAAGTATTCCTGTTGATAATCCAGATGCTAAGAAAAATGTTTCGCCAAATTGTGGACCAAAATTGAAATCAATATAGTTTAACTTAAATGGTTCTTCTTGGTCGTTATTAACGTAGTAAGTAACTCCAGTATCGTAACCTCCTCGTCTGTTTAACTCAATTTCGGCAAAGGTGCCAGCATTACTATTAGGAATATAGTAAAGTAATCTTGCACCAACACCATAGCTAAGATATGGAACGGTTACGCCAATTATTGCAGATGCTCCTAAAAATCCTTTTGGATAAATTTCGGTTTGTTTCGCCCAGTCAATTTTGTTGCTCTGCGCTGAAACTTGCGAGATTGAAAAAGTAAAAATAAAGACGATTGAACTAATGATTAATTTTTTCATGATTTCCTCCCAATATTGAAATGAACAAAAAAATAATTAATGTATATAAAAATGCATATTTACTCATTATCCATTAACTCAATATACCAAAGTATTATTTCCATTATTGAATAAGTGAGAGCCTGAACGGTATATATGGAAGGAAACGCATTGTATAATGCTGAATTTGTTGGTAATGAATGTGAACCAAAATCACTTGAAATTTTCCATATTGCTGTTGCTAAATACTCGTTGGAACTTGTTTGATATTTAGTTTCTCCACCTTGATAATTTTGAGTACTTCCTATTCTTCTTTGCCCAGATAACCATTTAATTTTATCCATAAAAGTTTTTTTGCTATTTGGCAAAATGGTTGGTTTTAATTTATTAATAGTAGTAATAATTTCATCAAGTATTCTACGAATTGTTGCAAGATTATCTTTTATTTTCGCTGGACTTGAAATGTTCTTATTTTGTAAAATACTTATCAAATCATCTCTCATATTATTTGGCAAGTATTCTTTCTCAAATACTTGAAAAACATTTGCAAATTCTTTTTCATATTTTGTTATTTCCGATTTATCTATTTCTTTCAGTAAATGTTTAAACAATTCGTCAGCTCCATCACCTTTTGAAAATATTTTTCCTTTTTTTATATCAACTTGTTGTTTAATCATAGTTATTTCATCTTCGCCAAAGTAACCAGTATTAATAACAAATGGGATATGAACATTATACTGTTGTTCAAATTCCCTTAACCTATCTAATGCAATAGGCAAAAAACTGAAATTATCAACTTCTTGGTCGCTGTCAATCATACATTTAGCATCAAAAATAATTGCTTTGTATTTTAGTTCCCTTTTTAATTCTTCAAAACCGTCTTCAAGGTTCTGAAAATCAGAGATAAGAACGCCTGAATTGCGTGCATTCGTTTTTAAAGAATTACAATAATCTTTTTCATCATCAATTAATAGAAAATGTATTGGCTGTTTCATATTGATTATTTTTTTATTTTTGGTAATAAAATTTCAAATTGAACATTAAAATTATTTGAGTCATTATTATCGACTTCAATGTATTTTAGTTTTCCATTATGTAACTGTATGACTTCATATATAAAAGCTCCACCAATTCCTGTTCCTTTATTATTACCTGCTTTTCCGGCTGGTTGTTTAAACTCTTCAAAAGTAAAGCCTTTTGGAAAAGAAACACCATTATTCCGATATGTAATTGAAATATAATCTACTGCTTGTAATTTTGATATCTCAAATTGAATTGCATATTGTTTATTTTCGATAAAACCATGTTTTTCTGCATTTTTAATAAGATTTTGAATGGCTTCTTTAAATGCAGGTTTGTCTATTTCAACAAATAATGCTTTTAAGTTCTCGGGATTTATAATCTCAATTGAAAATTTATCAGATTTAAACGATTTTTTAATTTCCTTTTCAAAAAATGTGATAATATTTGTGCGTTTTTTACTAATTTTTTTCTGATACACCCTTTCTATCGCTTTAATTGTTTGTGTAGCATCTTTAAGATTATCGGTTAGCCTATTTACTACCAAAGATAAAGTATCAACATTCTTTATATCTTCACCTTCAAATACTGGTGCAATAGGTTCTAAAAAACTAATACTTTTATTACTCGCATCTTTTTTTGTTAAGTATTTTGTTAAAGTATCTAAGTCGTTAACTAAACTTCCTAATTTTTGATTGAAATTATGACTTAAAGTTGCTATTATATTATGTTCTACTGCCCTTGTTTTTGATACTTGTTTGTCAATTTCTAATTTTGCGATAAATTTTTCTGCTAAAATGCTTTTTATCTCTAAAATTTCACGTAATTGAACTTCAATAGATGGTATGGGAATGCTGATATTTAAGAAATCTTTTTTCGATATTCTTTTTATTACTCCCTTAATGAGTGTTTCAACCTGATTATTTACAAATTTAGAATTAAGTTGCATTATAAAGTATTCAAGACTAATATTCTTTTTTAAGTTTAATGCTAAAATATCATTTCCTATTGTAATAGGCTTGTTATTATATTCAAAATAAGAAGGCTTCAAATTTTTACCGATAAGACTAACCAAAATAACTGATTTTTCAATTAGTTTGATTTTGTCTGTTCGTAAAACACAGTATTCAGCCTTTGTTATATCTATTTTATAGTCAATACTGTCAGACGCTAATTCAGATACACGAATATAAGGAACGTACTTATAAGGCATATTCCCGTTATAAACATTCTCTATTAAAAACTTGGACTGTAACGAATTACCTTGCTTCAATATTGTTATTAAATTTTGTATATCAAAGATTTCTTCTGGATTGTTTTGTCTGTATATTTCTTTTATTAATTGTTGATATTGAATATTTAAATTTATAGGATTATAGCTGTTTTTTTCGGTATTTTTATTGTCCTTTTCTAATATTTCTTTTTTAGATTTAAAATAATGGAATGCTTTTTGAAAAATTAATTTTGAAAAATTAGTATCTGATTTTTCAATAAATAAAGTTTCAAAATTATTAAAAATATATCTTCCGAATAAAGCATATTCAGAAGATGCTTTTGTCCTTGAAATTAATTCTTTAAACAAATAATCAAAAGCAATATTTAGTATTTTTGCTGTTTTTTCTGTTTCGATTGAAGACTCATCTATTACATTTTGGAGAGTTTGTAAATAATTTGTAAAAATATCAAATAAGGAATTATATATATATGCTCTATCTCTAATTAGAGTCTCTCTGTTCAGTTTTAAAATACCAATAGTTATTTCTCCACGTTTTGTAATACCATATATTTGACCATCTGAATGAAATGATAAGTGTTTTTCTGGTTGGTCTCTTTCAGGATTTAGCAATAATGCCTCTCCTTCTGCCGTTGTAGGAAATTGATTTGCTTTATTTCTATTACAAACTGGACAAGTTAGGAGTAGATTATTCCAGTTAAATGCAAGTAATGGATTAATACTTTTAGGTATATACTGTTTTATTTCAAGTATTTGAGGTTTCCATTCACAATAAGCACATTTTCCGTTATAAATTTCATCTAAATGTTGTTTTATTTCGGAATGTCGGTAAATATTAGCTAATCTTGGTGAAATGTTATTGTTTTTTATTTCCTCAATCGCTTTCTGAGTTCTTTCAGAAAGCAAAATTCTGGGAATATTATTTTCATCTTTAAAAACGTGTATCATTTTTTTTGTGTAAAATTAGCTTTTTTTTGTGTTATACATAGCCTAAATCTCAATTTACGAAATTCATTACTTAAATACAAAGCAAATAATTTATTGCTACTAGATTTTTATTTTTTCCAAAAAAGAGGAGTAAAAATCACTAAAACAGTAAATAGTTCAAGTCTGCCTAAAAGCATTAAAAATGAGAGAATCCACTTGGCTAAATCGGGTAAAAACGCAAAATTATCAGAAGGGCCAACATCGCCGATTCCAGGGCCAATGTTCCCTAAACATGCAATTGTTGCCCCCATTGAGGTGTCAAAATCAATTCCAAATGCGCTAATAGCCAATGTTCCTGCAACAAAAGTAAAAAAGTAGAATACTATAAAAGCTAATATATTTGCAACAATCACAGGACTTACTGCCCTATGGTTCAATCGCACAGGAAGAACTGCTTTGGGATGCAATAAACGCGAAAATTCCTTAGCACTATTTTTAAATAGAATAACAATTCGCACAATTTTAATTCCACCACCTGTAGAACCAGATGAACCTCCAAAAAACATAATTACGAAAATAAGTATACCTAAAGTTGGTGTCCAAGTAAGATAATCAGCGGTAGCATAGCCCGTTGTAGTCATTACAGAAACTACTTGGAATAAAGATTCTCTGAAAGCTTTTTCTATGCTTGAAAATGAATAATCTTGTTGAAATATTATTTTTTTTAAATCAGATTTTGCATGTAAACTCTCTTCTTTTAGGTTATGAAGCGTTGTTGAATCAATATTTTCTGTAAGTTGATTTGCATATTTCCCTATTGTCGAGGTGGCTTTCTCTATTTTATGGGCAGCTTCTTCTTTAGGAGAAGTATTTGTAAATATTAATCCTATGGCAATAATTAGTGTGAATAATACTGTAAACATGAAATAATATCTAAATTCTTCATTTTTATATACTTTATTGAATTTAAATTTTATTGCATAATAGGATAATGAAAAATTAGCACCTGCCAAAAACATAAATAAAACAATAATGTATTGAATATAAGCAGAATCATAATAAGCAACACTGGCTTGTTTTGTACTATATCCACCCGTAGCCATAGTTGTAAACGAATGATTTATTGCATCAAAAAAATTCATACCACCAAGCATCAATAATAAAGTTTCGGCCAATGTATAAACAGTGTAAATTGCCCAAAGTCGCTTTGCAGTTTCCTTTACACGAGGGTGAAATTTATCGGGTGTTGGCCCTGGTACCTCTGCTGCATAAAGCTGCATTCCACCTATACCAAAAATTGGTAAAATAGCAATCGAAAGCAAAATCATTCCCATACCACCCATCCATTGCGTTAAACTACGCCAAAATAATAAACCATGTGGCAAGGCTTCAATTTCATTTAATATTGATGCGCCTGTTGTGGTGAAACCCGACATGGTTTCGAAAAATGCATCAGTATAACTTGGTATATAGCCACCAATATAAAAAGGGAGAGCACCAAAAAAAGAAAAAACTACCCAAACCAAGGCGACTATTAAATATCCTTCGCGCTTATTTATGGTTGAGCGGGCATTTTTTGTTGAAAAAAAAGTAATTATGGCTAGAGAAACAGTTAAAAGTGCAGTTAAAAAAATACTTTTCCAGTCGCTTTCACCATAAAAAAAAGGAACTATACCCGAAAGAATTAAAAAACCTGATTCTATAAATAAAAGAAGGCCAAGTATGCGAATAACTACTTTAGGATGAACCATAGCTTAATGAAAAAATGATACGACTTTATCTATTGCCCTTGGTAAGGCAAAAACAACCACCTTGTCATTAGGTAGTATATGCATGTCGCCCATTGCTATATATGATTTTTTCCCTCTTATTACACCTCCAATTATTGCTCCTTGTGGAAAATTAAGCTCTCTAAGCGGTGCATCTGTTATTTTAGATTCCTTATGTGCCACAAATTCAAAAATTTCAGCTTCTGTAGCCGTTAAGCACTGCATCGAAGAAACTTCAGCTTCTAATGTAAAGCTAAATATATTACTTGCAGCAATCATTCTTTTATTTACAAAAGCATCAATTCCCATATTATCAGCCATATCAATATAGTCCATATTTTCAATTTCAGCAATTGCCCTTTTAACACCGTGTTTTTTAGCAATTAAGCAAGATAAAATGTTAATTTCTGAATTTCCTGTAACGGCAATAAAAGCATCTGTTTCTTGAATTCCTTCTTCAACTAATAAATCAATATCCCTTCCATCGCCGTTAATAACTAGGGTTTTTTCCAGTTTATCTGCCAAAGTAAAACATTTATCTGCATCTAATTCAATAAGCTTTATATTAAACTGATGTTCAAGTCCTTTAGCTGTTTTCATACCAATTCTGCTTCCACCCAAAATCATTATATTTCGAGCTGTAAAAATTTGCTTCCCAGATATTTTTAAAAGTTTATCAACGCCTGATTTGGTAGTAATTACGTACACCATATCGCCTACAAAAAAAGAATCATCGCCACGAGGAATAATAGTTACAGAATTTCGTGTAATGGCAACAGCTCTAAAATCAAAACCACTCGTTTCCTCGGTAACTTGCTTTAGAGTTTTGTCAACAATAGGGGCATTACTATCCAATTTAATAGCGAATAAAGATAATCCACCGCCTGAAAAATCATAAGTTTTAGAGGTACCTGATTGTTTTACAAGATTTATTATCTCTCTACTTGCTAAAATCTCAGGATAAATCATTGAATCAATTCCTAATCTTAGGAAAAAACTTCTATTAGCAGGGATTAAATATTCATAATTATTTATTCGTGCGATTGTTTTTTTTGCGCCTAATTTTTTGCTTAATATACTTGCAGTAATGTTTATCTCTTCCAATTCTGTAACAGCAACAAATAAATCTGTTTTAGCAATATTTGCATCTCTTAATGTTTGTATAGAAGTGGCTGAACCATTAACTGTAAGAAGATCAAAATGAGACCTTATACCAGATAATTTCTTCTCATCTAAATCAATCACTACTATATCGTGATTTCCCTCACTAAGCATTTTAGCTAAATATACTCCAACATTTCCTGCTCCTGCAATAATAATTTTCATTATACAATATAGTGATTAAAAGCTATTTATTGCCTTTGGACTTTTCAGACTTACAATTTATTGTTTCATATTCCTTTGCTTCCTTATTTCCAGCAGCAACCGCTTTTTGAACAAATTTGCATCCTTCTGTTTTATTGTTTTTTACTTCTATTAGAATTTTTCCATAATTAAATGCTGCGTTTGAATTTTTTTCATCCAAGTCCATTATTTTTTTATAATCCACAAGTGCTTTATCGTATTGCTTTGCATTTTTATAAATTTCCACTCTGCCTTGATATAGAGCTGTTTTATTGGGTTCAAATTTTATAGCACTTGTAAAATCTGTTAGTGCCATGCTTGTATTCCCTAGTTTTTGATATAAATTAGCTCTTTTTTCAATCACAGTAGGATTCCAAGGGAATTTTTCGATATATTTAGAATAATCAGCAACTGCTTTGTCATATTGCGCCTTTTTCTCATATAATCCTGCTCGGGCAAGATATACATCTACATTTGAATAGCTTAAATTTATTGCTTGGCTATAATCATCCATAGCACCATCTAAATCTAATATTTTCTCTCGTTCAACTGCTCTATAGTAATAATTATCAGGATTCAAAGGCATTTTTTTTATCAATTCCGAAAATGCATTTATTTGTTGGTTTTCAGTAAATAATCTATTTTTTATACGTTCGAGATTCAATTTTGCTTTTTTATGCTCAGGTGCAAATTTTAATGCTGTTTCAAAACTATTTATTGCCGCATTTTGATTCTCCTTCAACACATAAATTTCTCCTTGCAAATTATGTAAATCTGCATTTTGAGGATAAATTTGAATTGAAGCATTGATTTCTGATAAAGCATCATCATAGTCTTTATTATCAACATATAGTGCAATTAGCAAAATTCGCTTATTCACATCTGAAGGGTGAAGCAATACAATTCGTTCAACATCTGCAATAGCTTTTTCGTTTTGTTTTAGTGCCTGATAGGCTAAAGCTCTTTTCTCTAAATATACAACATTATTTGACTGAAATTTTAGAAGTGAATTATAATCAGAAATTGCATTAATATATTCCTTTATCTGCATGTATACACTAGCTCTATTGAGCATTGCTTCTGTGCTTTGTGGGTGGTATTTCAAATATTTTGAGTACATTTCGATACGGGCTCTAAATTCTGCAATTTCTTTTGCCTCGATAATTTTTTCCCCTTTGCTAATGCTAGAAACTTTAGTCGAATCATTGGTTTCAGCAAATATTTTAACTGGGATAAAAGGCTGTGCTTTGTGTTTAAGTATCCATATTTTATCAACTTCTACTGTGGTTTCTCGAGATACAGTTATTCCTACTTGATTTCCGAATGGCTGTTGATATTTAATCTGACCTACTTGCTTTCCATTGATATAGAATAAATAGTAATCGCCTGCTTTTCTCATTTTTAAGTGATTCGAGCCTTTGGTTTTAATATAAGATGTTGCTTTCCACGGATAAAAATCATGCCACTGGCCTTTTTCATATTTATCAATAGAAAACTTTCCATTGCCAGAAATAACAAAGGAAAACCGCTCTTTACCGTTACTCCCAAAAATTAATCCATTTGCACGTTCGTTTGGGCCTTTTGTTTTTGTAAAGACTAAATTAACCTCATAATCAAACTTTTCGGGAATTAAAACAGCAACTCTACTTTCAAAAGAGCCCTTTTTTAG
>DAOVUO010000191.1 GCA_030632545.1 Bacteroidales bacterium | reverse complement strand
ATTACCTGCTCCTTCTTAATTCCCATCCTACGTGCAGTTGCCTCAATAATTCTCATATTTGCCTGATGGGGAACCAGCCATTGTAAATCATTCGGGCCTAAATTATGCCTCTGCATCATCTCCACCGACACATCAGCCATATTTGATACTGCTGCCTTAAATACTGGTTGACCTTCCTGATAAATAAAATGCTCACGTGCGTTAACAGTCTCATGCGAAGAAGGTTTTAATGAACCTCCCGCTTTTTGATGTAACCATTTTCTGCCTGAACCATCTACTTGCAGTATACTATCAACTATTCCAACTTCGTCAAAAGTAGGCTCTAGCATTACTGCCGCTGCACCATCTCCAAAAATAGGACAAGTTGTTCTATCAGTATAATCTACAATTGATGACATTTTTTCTGCACCAACCACTACAACTTTCTTATGTTGACCACTTTCAATAAAGCGACGTGCCGTTTCTAATGTATATAAAAACCCTGAACAACCTGCATTTATATCAAAACTAAATGCATTTTTTATTCCTGCTTTATCACTAATAATGTTTGCAGTAGCAGGGAATTGCATATCAGGAGTTACTGTGGCACAAATCAAAAGACTAACTTCCTCAGGCTTTGTTTTGGTTTTCTCTAAAAGTTTTGTCACAGCAGCAGCTCCCAAATCAGATGTTGCCTTTCCTTTTCCACGTAAAATACGTCGTTCCTTAATCCCAATACGAGTCATTATCCACTCATCAGAGGTATCAACCATACGCGAAAGCTCGGCATTAGTGAGAACATATTCGGGCAGCTCTGCAGCAACACCTGTTATTGCAGCACTAATTTGGGATGTCATCAAATATTTTTTTAAATTTTGATGCTAAATTAGCCTCCACCATTGGCCTTGATTGTAAAACCAAATTCTTAATTGCTATGGGACTTGATTTCCCATGAGCTATTAAAACATTCGCTTTTAAACCCAAAATAGGTGAGCCACCAATATTCTCGTAATTAAATCGCTCAACAAATGGATTATCCAACTTAGCTTGTTTTAACACCATATAAAATGCTTCTGCTTGTTTTAATACAATATTTCCAACAAAACCATCTGTAACAATAACCTCTGGCATAGAGTTTTGAAAGAACTCATTTCCCTCAATATTTCCTCTAAACTTTATTTGTTTATTGTCACCAAGAAGTTCATAAGCTGCTTTTGCAACAAGATTTCCTTTACTTGGTTCTTCACCAATATTTAAAAGCCCAACTTCTGGATTTTCAACACCAAATACGTATTTTGCATAAAGTGATCCAATAACGCCATATTGAAGCAATACATCTGGCTTAGAATCAGGATTTAATCCCACGTCTAAGATTATAGAAAGCTTACCGTTTGGTTTTGGTAATATCCCTGCAATTGCTGGACGAATAATTCCTTCAACAGTTTTTATTACAGTTGAAGCTCCAACCATCATAGCACCAGTATTTCCAGCACTAGCAAAAACATCAATTTTCTTTTCCCTCAAAAGTTGAAATCCAACAGGAATAGTAGCTTTAGGCATACCCACATAACTCTTATATGGATGAGCACCCATTGGAATACCTTCTTCTAAATCAATAAAGTCAAATTGTATTGGAACTTTACTTTCACCTCCAATAATTTCAATCACTTTATCTTTTGGTCCGATTAAAACCAAGGTTTCATTTTCTTTCAGTTCTTCAGCGGCGAGCAAAGCACCTTTCACTGTTGCTTCAGGTGCAAAATCGCCTCCCAAAATGTCTAAACCAATCCTCATGGTAAAAAATTTACGTTACACTTATTGTCCGCCTTCCATATCAATAGCTAATTTGCCTCTATAATACCCACACTCTGGGCAAACTCTATGATACTGTACACTAGCACCACAGTTTGAGCAAGTTGCTAAAGTAGGAATTGCTGCTTTTTGATGTGTTCTTCTTTTGTGTTTTCTTTGTTTTGAAATCTTCGATTTAGGATGCGCCATTTTTTTCTATTTTTATATGAATTAAACATTTAATTCAGGAAGTCCTTCAACTTATCCCATCGTGGATCAGTTTCATCTTCCTTTCCATTATTATTCTGATTTTCTATTAAATACTCATCTAATTTTTCCAACATCTCAATATTACATGTATCCATCCCATTCTCATCCAAAGGATGCACTTTTTGAAAAGGTATACTTAATTCCACATAATCATAGATATGTGATGCTAGGTCTAATTGGGCTTTACTCTCAGGCCAAACAATACTATTTTCGGCCTCCTCTATATATTTTGCACCAAGTTTTACAAACAATACTTCATTAATATCTATATTTTGCACAAAAGTATCTAAACATCTATCACACTGAAGCATTAATTCACCTGAAATATCAAATTCCAATTCAAACAAACGCTCATTTTTTATATTAAATAAAATTTTCACTTCTAACGAAGCATTTTCTATAGCACTCTTCTCAAACTGCTGAAAAAACTCACCTTTAAGCTGATATTCAAATACATGAATACCTACTGGAAGTCCGTTATAATTCAGTTTATATGTCTCTTTAGTATTGAAATTCATTGCATTAAAAAATCGGACAAAAGTAATAATATTATTTTACACACTAAAAATTAATTTCTATTCCAACAGGACAATGGTCGCTATGCCTTGCCTCTGGTAGAATAAATGCAGATGTTAATTTATCCTTAATAGTATTACTCACCATATTATAATCAATTCGCCAACCCAAATTTTTATCTCTAGCACCAGCACGATAACTCCACCATGAATATTGCGATTTTTGATTATCAAACATCCTAAACGAATCGCAAAAACCATCTTCAACAAAATTGTCAAACCACTCTCGCTCTTCTAATAAAAAACCAGATGTCTTAATCTGTTTTGTAGGATTATGAATATCAGTCCAAAGCCTGCAAACATTATAATCGCCTGATATAATCAGATTTGGAATCTGCTTTTTTAAGTCTGTAATATATTCTCTAAAATCGTGCAACCATTCTATTTTAAATGCCTGACGCTCCTCCCCGCTCGAACCTGAAGGATGATAAACACTTATTACTGAAAAATTCTCAAAATCCGCTCGTAAAAACCGACCTTCATTATCGTACTTTTCAATCTGCATTCCATATTCGATATGTTTTGGTTTTTCTTTTGTCAAAATACCAACTCCACTATAACCTTTCTTTTTAGCAGAATACCAATAACAATTATAGCCCAATGCTTCAAACAACGAATCATCTATTTGCTCTGGCTGTGCTTTTGTTTCTTGAATACACACTATGTCTGGATTTTCTTGCTTTAACCAATCTGCAAATGCTTTGCTAATTGCAGCTCTAATACCATTAACATTGTATGAAAGTATTTTCTTCATCTCAAAATAGAAATTATGGATGCAAAGATAGTTTTTTTCTATTAATTGAAAATTCATACCATAAAAACATAAGTTTTATTTTATTTTTGTAGCTCGTACAACTTTTTAAAGCAAAAAGAAGTTTGTTAAACAAAGTTTATTAGACATTATGTATTCGCCAGAAGTGGCACGGTTGATTTAATAATCAAATACTTATACTAAATTCGGTGCTTTTAAAAGGGAGTGACCGTGCTTTGCTATTCAATTATTAATAAGTAATTTACAAAATATTATGCGAGTTTATGGAAATAATAAAATATCAACAAGTAATTTATGTATAAAATACTAATTACAGGAACGGCAGGATTTATAGGATTTCATTTAGTTCAAAAACTGGTATCGCAAGCTTATGATGTGACTGGCTTAGACTGTATAAACAATTATTACAGTATTGATTTAAAATATGATAGATTAGAGGAAACGGGAATATCAAAAGAGGAAATTGTCTACAATAAAATTATAAAAAGTAAAAAACACTCAAATTATCAATTCATACAACTAAATTTAAAAGATAAAGAAAATATATTCGAGTTATTTAAGAATCAACATTTTGATTATGTATGTAATTTAGCAGCTCAAGCTGGAGTACGACACAGTTTAACTCACCCTGAAAGTTATGTTGAAAGTAATTTAGTTGGTTTTGTAAATATCCTAGAGGCATCAAGGCATTTCCCTATTAAACATCTTGTATATGCTAGTAGTTCAAGCGTATATGGATTAAACACTCAAATGCCTTTCAAAACAGCTCATCCTGTTAATCATCCTATTAGCTTATATGCTGCTTCAAAAAAATCAAATGAACTAATGGCACATTCTTATAGCCATTTATTCAAAATACCTACAACTGGACTTCGGTTTTTCACAGCGTATGGCCCTTGGGGAAGACCCGATATGGCTCTTTTCTTGTTTACAGAAGCAATCCTAAAAGGAAGGTCTATAAAGGTTTATAACAATGGGGACATGAAACGTGACTTTACATATATTGATGATATTATTAATGGGATATGTAAAGTAATTGAAAACCCTCCAAAAGAAAATCAAAATTGGTCAAGTATTGATGTTGATCCATCAAGTTCATCAGCTCCATATAAAATATATAATATAGGAAATAATAACCCCATTAAATTACTTGATTTTATTGAGGAAATAGAAACTAACCTAAACAAAAAGGCCATAAAACAGTTTTTGCCACTTCAAAATGGAGATATTCCTGCTTCTTATGCTGATGCATCGCCATTAGAGCATGATTTTAGCTATAAACCTAATACATCCATAAAAATAGGAATTCAACGTTTTGTGGAATGGTATAAGAAATATTATGAAGTATGAAAAAAGTGTGTTTTGTCATACCAGGAGCATATTATTTATTTGATTCTACAGTTAAGCGAGTTAAAGATAATGTTGGAGGAGCTCAAATTCAAGGATATTACTTTAGTACGGCATTAGCTGCTAAAAATTTTGATGTCCATTTTTGTGTGGCCGATTTTGGGCAAAAGGATTTTGTAGAAAAAAAAGGAGTAAAACTATGGAAATTTGCTAGTTCTTCTAATAATATTGTAAAAAAAACACTAAAGCTTTTTAATATACTTAAAAAAATTAACGCTGATATTTATATATTTAGATCAGCAGATACTGGCGTTGCTATTGCAATTTCATATTTAAAACTTTTTAGAAAAAAAAAGGTTGTTTACATGATTGCTTCTGACATTGAAACAACAAAAAGGAATTTAAAAAAGCATGCTGGATTTCTTACAAGCATAACTATGCAATTTGTTTACAAATATGCAGATATTATTACAGCTCAAACCCTTCAACAATCTGCATTATTTGAAAAAAAGAAAAAAAGAAAGCCAGACTCAATTATTAAAAATATATTTCCAATAAAAGAAGAAATTAAGAAAGTTGAAGCAAAAAAAAACACTATTCTTTGGGTAGGTAGATTAAATAAAATTAAAAATGCTCAACTATTTTTAGAATTAGCAAAAAAAAACAAATCTGAAAATTTTATAATGATTGCTCCATTGGCTCGTAATCAGGACGATTATGGTTGGAAAATTAAAAATATAGCTAAAACAATAAATAATCTAGAGTTAATAAACTACGTTCCTCAAGACGAAATCTATAAATACTACAATCAGGCTAAAATTTATGTAATAACGTCAGATTCTGAGGGCTTTTCAAATACAATGGCCGAAGCAATGGCAGCAAAGTGCGCAATATATAGCTATAAAGTAAATAATGATAATATCATAAATAATTACAATATGGGTTATTGTGCTGATGGTAACATAAGTAAATTCAATAATTCATTTTCGGTTAATCAAGGAAATCCGAGTATGGAACCCCTGACCATCGCAACGGTTCAGTTCCCACACCCCACGTTTGAGGACAATGAAATCCGTCCCGATTCTGTTGGGCCCAATCTTCAACTGGCTCAAACCTAT
>DAOVUO010000481.1 GCA_030632545.1 Bacteroidales bacterium | reverse complement strand
TCTGCTTTTAGTAGGTATCTGAATTTCATTTATTGGAATTTGTCCAATCACTAATTGTTGCTCGAATCTTTTTCGCATATTTTAAATTTGTAATATTATTTCCGAATATACGAAAAAGATTCGATAGTAGCAAATTTTTTATGCCTGAATATAAAGATTTTAGCAAAAATGTAATTTTTCTAAGATAATAAAAACCGCATTTTTTACAAATTAATATTCTTGCTGCAATATGTTGATTGCTATCACGATAGCTGAATGAAAGCAGGCACTACGTATCCGCCCTGTAAAGTGCATCTTTGAATTATTATTTAGATTTCATATTTTTGTGTATTATGGAAAATTATTTGTTTTTGTTTTTCCAATTTTGTGGTAGAAGATTTTCAATTTCAGACATTTTGGTTTCCTGAATTCTGTTTAATACATCAGTTAGCCATTGGTATGGATTGACATCATTCAATTTGCAACTGGCAAACAGAGAATAAAATATTGCTGAACGCTGAGCAGCTTCATGAGAACCAGCAAACAAATAATTTTTACGACCTAATGTTACTGGACGTATCTTATTTTCTACTAGGTTATTATCAATTTCATAGATGCCATTATCAACGTATTTTTCTAAACGATTCCAATTTGTTAAGGTGTACGAAATAGCTTTACCAATAGGACTTTTAGGCAGGGTTTTGTGAAGATTTTTCATCAACCATTTTTTAAATTCTGCTAATATCACAATTGATTTTTGCATACGTAATTCTTTTCGTTTTTCTGTCGAAAAATCATTTTCTCTTGCTTCACGCTCAATATCATACAATTTGCCTATTATAACAAGTGCTTCTTGTGCAAGTACAGGGTCATTATCCTGAGCATCAAAGAATTTACGACGTGCATGTGCCATACATGCAAGCATTTTGATGCCCTGTTTTTTTTCAAAAGAATTATAGCCAGCATAAGCATCGGTTTGTAAAGCACCTTGAAAATTTATCAGTATTTCTTTTGGTGCTTCTGCGGATCGACTTTTATGATAAAAAAACAGTGCCATTTTCAGCGGCGGCGAATGAAACACCCAAAAATATCCTTTGTGTGTGGCTCCTGGCTTATCTTTGGTTAGTACTGGAATGGGAACTTCATCGACTTGCAAGTAGTTGCTTTTAAGTAAGTTAGATTTGATTTTTTCGTATAAATATTCTAATGGTTTTGTTATTTGTGCAATCCAGCCGCCAATTGTTGATTGACTAATAGTAAGTCCTTCTCTTTTAAATATTTGTGCTTGACGGTACAATGGCAAATGATCTACATATTTATTTACTGCGATGTGTGTTATTAGACTTGCTCCTGCATTGCCTTTGTATATTGGTAATGAAGGTAATTCGGCTGTTACTATGCCTTCTTCTTTTGGTAAAGCGTATTTTGGTCTTATTATTTTACGAACATATATTCTTCCTGGCTTATATTCAAGTATTTCGGTTATAAGTTCACCTATTTTTTTTGAGCCTGCTGGAATATTTTCTGGTTCAATAACTTCTTCTTCGCGTGGCAGGTGTGTTGGAAGTACTGCTCGTGAATGTCGTTGTTTTTCTTGTTTTTGTGGTTTTGTACGTGTTACAATTACGGTTTCTTGTTCTATCTGTGGAGGTTCAGGAATTTCTAAACCAAGTTCTAATTGTAATTGAGAGGGGCTTTCTGTGATATGTCGCTCTCTTTTTTGTCCGAATATCAAACGCTTAAATTTAGCGAGTTCGAGTTTTGCAAAGTCTAATTCAAGGCGTAATCCAGTATTTTCTGTCTGGAGTCTTTCATTTTCTACCTTAAACTCTTCGTTTTCTATTTGCAACTCTTTGATAACCATAGAATAAAAATACAATATTATATTTAATTTACCAAATTTTTAACTGCTTTTTTATTAAAAAAATACAATATTTATACAGACTCTAATACACTGATAATGAGGTATTTACGCTTTTGGCAAGAATCGTTTTTTTTGTATTATATTTTTTTGCTCTATTCCTGCAATAATCATCATTAACTGTGTCCATGTAATGGAAATTGTTGTTGTATTTTTAGATGATTGCGGAATGGTAAATGTTCCTTTTTCAAGTCGTTTGTAAAACAAAATCAATCCGCCTGATTCCCATCGCAAAAGTTTTATTCTATTTCGAGTGCGATTGATAAATACGAATACTTCGCCTGAAACAGGATTGCGATTCATGCCAGAACGGACTATTCCGCTAAGAGAATCGAAACTTTTACGCATATCGGTGGTTTGATTGTAAAGATAATATTCAAATGTGGAAGCTAATGAGAACATTTTATATTATGGTTAAGAGTTCGCAAAGTTTGTCGGTTTGAATTTCTGATAAAACACGAAGTATCGTTCCGTTTGAATATTGAATCTCAATATTAGATAAATACTGTTGTTGTTCAGCTTGTTTTATTGGTATAAATTCAGGAGAATTCAAATTTTGCTGGTTATATTTATCTACCCAGTGTCGGAAAGTGTTAGTATTAACATTATTTTTTTTACACCATTGAACTTGGCTTAAACCACTGTTAAGCCATTGTTCTACTTTTAAAAGACGTTGCTTAAGATTATATCGCTTTTGCATTTTTTCCAAATTTTAATTATTATTATTTTTTCGTAAATTTAAACCGAAAAATAAAACGATGCAAGATGTAGTTTACAGGGCGGATACATTAAAATACCAAATTTTAAATCCTTTAATATTTCCTGAAGGTTATCAACAAATTCTTCAAAACT
>DAOVUO010000103.1 GCA_030632545.1 Bacteroidales bacterium | reverse complement strand
CTTAATATCTACTAATTTAGTAAGAATTTTTGTTTTTACAAACTTCTCTGTAACTTCATATCCTTTATCAATGTAAATAGCACCAATTAATGCTTCAAAAGCATCCTCGTAAAGGTGATTTCTATTAGAGAAATTATGTGTATTGAAGTTTAAAAAATCAGGTAAAGATAAATTAACCGCAAGTTCACTTAGCTTTGTTCCATTAACAATTTTGGAGCGCATATTGGTAAGAAAGCCTTCGTTAGAATTAGGGTATTTTGAAAATAAATAATTGCTAATGATAGCATCCAGTATCGAATCGCCAAGAAATTCCAAACGCTCGTTATTTTCAGCTTTATTTTTTTTCTTAGGATTATTATTTGCAGAGCGGTGAGTAAAAGCCTGCCTATATACAGAAATATTACTGGGTTTAAATCCAAGCAATTTCTGAAGTTTTTTCTTGTATTTACTTTTACTAGAAACTTTATTTTTTAGGGAACGAATTATTTCGTGCAAGCTAGCTTATTTTTTTAAATATAATAGAGGCGTTATGACCACCAAATCCAAACGTATTGCTAAGTGCATATTTAATTTCACGCTTTTTAGCAACATTGGGTGTAAGGTCTAATTTATCATCAATTTTTGGGTCTAAATTATCTAAATTGATTGTTGGAGGAACTACTGAATTATTAATAGCTAGAATACATGCCAAGCCTTCAATCGCACCTGCTGCACCTAGCAAATGTCCTGTCATTGATTTAGTGGAACTGATAGACAACTTATAAGCATGTTCGCCAAAAACTGTTTTTATTGCTTTAGTTTCAGAAATGTCTCCTAAAGGGGTAGCCGTTCCATGTACATTAATGTAATCAATGTCACTAAGCTCAAGATTAGCATCTTTAACTGCAAATTCCATAACTTTAGCGGCACCTCTTCCTTCTGGATGTGGAGCAGTTAAGTGGTAGGCATCTGCGGTCATTCCAACCCCAACAATTTCGGCATATATTTTTGCACCACGAGCCACTGCATGTTCATATTCTTCTACTATAAAAGCTACTCCACCTTCACCCATAACAAATCCATCTCTATCGGCATCAAATGGTCTTGATGCTTTTTTAGGCTCATCATTTCTGGTAGAAATAGCGCGCATTGAATTAAAACCTGCAATACCTGCTTCATTAACTGATGCTTCTGAACCGCCCGTAATCATTACTTTTGCTCGTCCTAATTGAATATAAGTATAAGCATCAATAATGGCATTACTTGCTGAAGCACAAGCAGAAACAGTTGCAAAATTAGGGCCTCTGAAATCATATTTCATTGAGATATGCCCCGCAGCAATATCAGAAATCATCCTAGGGATAAAAAAAGGACTAAATTTTGGCACTAAATTGTTAGCTACATAGTTTTTAACTTCCTGTGTTAAAGAGTCTATTCCGCCAATACCAGAACCCCAAATTACTCCTGCATAATCAGAATCAATTTTTTCTAAATCCAACTTCGAATCCTGCATGGCAAGTTCAGCTGCAATTAGAGCAAATTGCGCAAAGAGGTCAAGTTTATTAACCTCTTTACGGCCTAAATATTTAGTAGCATCAAAGTTTTTAACTTCGCAAGCAAATTTTGTTTTAAAATTTTCAGTATTGAAACGAGTAATCGGACCTGCGCCACTTACACCGTTTTTCATGTTTTCCCATATTTCTTCAATAGAAGAACCCAATGGTGTAACTGCGCCTAGACCAGTTACAACTACTCTTTTTAATTCCATAACCGAAAATTAGAGAAAATTTAAACTTTTGCGTTCTCTTCAATGTACTTAATAGCATCGCCTACTGTTCCAATAGTTTCAGCTTGATCGTCTGGAATTGCAATATTAAATTCTTTTTCGAATTCCATAATTAATTCAACGGTGTCTAATGAATCGGCACCTAAATCATTGGTAAAACTTGCTTCTGTAGTTACTTCGTTTTCATCAACTCCTAGTTTCTCTACGATAATTGATTTTACTCTTGCAGAAATGTCTGACATAGTTGTAAAATTTAATTTGACAATAAATTAATTTAACTTTAATGGTGCAAAGAAAAAAATTTAGACTTTAAAAAAAAAATTATTCTTTAGCTTTTGCTATGCATACAGAATAATACTTTTATATTTGCACAAATATTGTGTCTAATACTTGTTGATTATGAAGAGAATAGCTGTCTTTGCTTCGGGCAATGGAACTAATGCAGAAAATTTAATTATACACTTTAAAAGTTCGAATCTTGTGAAAATTGAACTGATTTTATGTAATAATGCCGATGCTTATGTTTTGGAGCGAGCAAAAATACATGGAATAAAAAGTGTTGTATTTACAAAAAGTGAATTAAATTTAGATAATAGTATCATTGATTTATTAGACTCTCACAATATTGATTTTATTGTTCTTGCTGGTTTTTTATGGCTTATTCCAAGTAGTTTGATTACTAAATATCCCAAAAAAATTATTAATATTCATCCTGCGTTACTACCAAAATATGGTGGAAAGGGAATGTATGGAATGCATGTGCATGAGTCTGTAATAGAGGCAGGTGAAGTAGAATCTGGAGTTACAATTCATTATGTAAATGACAAATACGATGAGGGTGAAAATATTTTTCAGGCTAGATGTGGTATTAACGATAATGATAATGCGGATAGTTTAGCGAAAAAAATACATGCGCTCGAACATGAGTATTTCCCTATAATTATTGAGCAAGAAATTATTAAAATATAGTTTAGTTTTACTTTGGGAAGTTGTAAGCTTTTGTTAGTCATCCTATTTATCATTTTAAGTTAAAACTTAACAGCCTGTCCCGAACATTGGGGAACTATTAATTAGAAGTATGGCTTAACTAATTTTAAAAGTTGATTATAGGCGTATGCTCGTTTTTCTTTTCTTTTGTCAATGGCTTTTTTTTCTGCATTTGTTGCTCCCCCTTGATAATATCTGAAAAACCAGGGGAATACTGATAATAATGCATCTATGACAGAGTAATTTATACTTGTGTATATTGTGAGTAGCCCCAGTCCGCCAGTGAGTAGTAGAGAGTTAAGGCTGTTTTTTATATCACCATATATTAACTGACCACTACCAGGTATTATGGTGCTGAAGTAATATACAACATTGGGATTTGGGTTATATAGATGCTTTTTTTGTAGAAAAATTTGGTTAATCTGTTTTCTGGCAGCTAATGCTGTATCTGGAACTAGCGATAGAAAATACTGGTAGGCTTTGTTAAAATCCTCTAAAGCAAAGTAAATTGTCGCTAAGTGAAGAGCTCTTGTCTTGTCTGATTGTTCGCATAAACTATCCGGAAGGGAATAAATAGTTTGCAAGGCATATTTATATTTTTTTTGCTTTATCTGACTAACACTTTTTTTAAACTGAATTGCAAATAGTAAGCTATCTTGAGCAGAAAATGAGGCATAAGTGTAATATTTTTCTGCATTTTTGTATTTAGTTTGTGCGTGGTAACAATCTGCTAAACTTAAATATATATTAGCCTTATTTGTCGATTTATCAAAAAAGAGTACTCGTGAGTATAACTTTTGTGCTAACTCAAATTGCCCAATTTTTTTTATAGAGTCTGCTAGTGCAATAGTTTCGTCAATATTCTGAGTTAAACTTATTTGAATACTACAAAAAATTAGGATAGTACTCAGCATTAACTTTCTTGTAAAAATCATTGTAAATATGTTCGTTATAGTGTTTCGCCGATTGTATTGAGCCATATATATTTCCTAAATAGAAACTAAAGCCAATTGTGCTGTATATCCAGCCATACGTACTTTTTATTCCTGATTTTTTAAAACCTCTGTATGCTTGAAAAACATTTCCACCAACAAAAATAAAGCTCATAATACCATCTTTCCATTCTTTGGAGTACATTTTCCCGCTTCCAGGTATTGTCGTAGATAATAGAGCAGCAAGTATAGAGCTTTTAGTTTTTAGACTAGAGTAATCTTTTATTAAAAAATTAAATATAGAATCGTTTAATTGTGTTTTTGTTGCAAATTTATTTGCTTTACTGTATTCTTTGTTAAGCATTAATGCGCTTAGTTTTAATTTGTTTTTTTGCTGAGTACTATATAATACGTTTGTTGATAAATCGTTTAAAACTGTGTTATAGTGTTTCTTTTCAATTAGAATTTTGTAATACTCTTTTTTTATGCTGGCCGAATTTTTTATAGTATCAACAAAAAAATGGTAACGTACTAGGGCTTTGTCATTATTGCCAGCCTGTTGGTATGCCGATAGTATTTGCGTAGCATAAAATATATTATTAGGCGACATAAAATAAAGCCTTTCAAATTCTTCTGCTGCAAATTGATATTGTTGAGAGCGAAGTAAATAGTTCGCAAATTCAGCTGAATTTGTCTCGTTAAAAAGGTTTTGTGCCGATAGATTGAAATAGAGTAATATAGTGATAAGAAACGAGTATAGTTTCATAATATATAGTAAAAAGTTATTTTACAGGATCGATAAATAGTCCTGATTCTCTGCTTATTGTATATAATTCAGGGCTAAACTTATGACAACGCATTAATCTATCAGTAGCCATTAGTAAACCTTTTATAGAGCCTTTTTTTTGAATAGCTTCAATCGCAAAAACGGAGCATGAAGGAGTAAATGCGCAATTTGCTATATCTTGCGAAGAAATAAGACTTTTATAGGCAAAAAACAGAATAGAGCTTATTTCTTGAATTTCATTTTTGTATGAGATATAGCTTTTATAATCTTTTTTAGCTTGCTTGCTTGAGAATAAATTTTCAAATTGTTCAATACTTGTTTTTTCCTGTGAAACTAGACTTAAGCTAATAAGTAATAGGATAGTCGTACATAAAATCTTTTTTAAAGTCATTTACTTGGATATCTCTAAATGTTGTAATTTGATAATTTTCTTTACCTTCTGTGGAATATGAAATTTGTACAATTTCAGTAGGAAATAATAATCCATTGGCAATAATATATTTTCTGAAGAATTGCTTTGATATTACTTTTTCTTCACTATCTATCATCACTATTCCTGATAGTTGTCCATTTTTATTCGAGATTAAAATTTTGTGGATTAGTTTACGATATTCTGTGGGTGGAAGCCAAGTAGTTATTACTAATCCTTTATCCTTTTCTACTTTTTCTATACTAAATTTACTATTTGTTAGTCCAAAGTCGTTTAAATTTCCACTGAGTGCTAGATAAAATACCGTTAACTTATTCATGTTTATATTTTGTATGGTATTTACCACGCCTCCACCTAGTAGTTTATAGCTTATTGTGTCTTTTGTTACCCAAATCTCCTCTCTTGGATATTTATTTTCATATACTATTTTGTCAATATTTTTATCATAAAATATATTTCCCATAGAGAGTTGGCTAATTCCTGTTGATGTTTTAATTTTAATAGAATAAGCTGCTTTAATTCGTATAAATTCTTGAGAAATAGAAAATAGGGGCAGTAATAAAAATATTGCCCCTATCTTTATCGATTTATGCATTTTGTGTTATTCTATCTTTTAATAAGTACTAAATAAACCACCTCCAAAAGAGCCATATACACAACTGCCTAACAAACATCCCCAAAATGAACGCATAGTTGCTTTGCTATCTTGATCTGATAAAACATACACAATAGCTATTCCTATTGGACCACCAATACAACCCCAAATAAAAGGCGGTAAAATTGTTGGATTACTAGCATCGTTTAGATTTAGTCCTGAAAAAGGCATTGAAGAAATATTTGTTGATGTAAAATCAAAAAAAGATTGATTGTATCCATTACTTAAAATCATTTCCTCTAATTGATTAAGTTCATACATTTCTGTACTTAATTTCGCTTCATCTAAATTGAAAAAATCAGCGTCACTTGCATCTACTTGTAGGCTTATAGCAATTAAACTTAGTAATATAAAAATAATTTTTTTCATAACTTGAGTGTTTTAAAAATAAATACATAATCCTCCACCTACAATTGTAGAGGCATTGTTTATTCCAACTTCGGCCTCCACTATAATAGACATGTGGTCTTTTAGGTATACTTCCAATCCAAAAGGAAGCCAAAGTGGAACATTTGTTTGAAGTTCCGTGTCACCATCGCCATCTATATCAGCACTCCAGAAATTAAGATTAGCATCTATTCCAGTAGATAAGAATATTCTACTTACAGGAAAAGTTAATGTTGCACCACCATCAAAACCAAAATTCCCATTGTAGTGAGCTCCTGTTGTAACAGATAGAAACGGGTTTTTAGATAATAATGCCCATTCTACATTTCCCTCAAAATACGCATTCCCATTCCCAAATCCTAATTTTATACCTAAATCAGATCCTGCACTTAATCCATATCCACCATGCATATAGAATCCAAAATTATTACCTATAATTGTTGGTTCTAATCCCAAAGACATTGTACCAGCTTTTAGGGTTTGTCCGGTGCTAAAAATTTGCCCATAGCTAATTGTTACAAATAACATAGCTATGGCAAAACTCAAAATCTTTTTCATAGTTTTTTAATTTGAATATTTGATGCTAAGATAAGATTTTTTAACTTTGAGTCTAAATTTAAGACATGAAAATTTTTATAAAATTAGTATTTATTTTGGTTTTTAGTATCTCTTTTACAGGAGTGTTTGCAAATTATAGCCCTGATTTTGCTCGGATAGATAAGGTTGTAAATGAGGCTAAAGAGGTGGATTTACTTTGTGCGGTAAATTTGAATTTGCAAAAATACGATGAGAATCATAATATTTTAGTACAAAAAAATCCATTTGTAGCGTGGTTGCTTACTTATTCTATTGTTGGCTTTCATCGTTTGTATTTAGGTACAGATTTTGGAACTTTTGCAGCCTATTTTATTACACTTGGTGGGTTTTTAATTTTAGATGTGATTGATTATGCAGTACTTATGGCCGCAATGATTGATCATAGACCAATTGATAAATATGTAAATAATCCTAAGCTTTTAATGTGGAATTAAACAAGAAAAAAATGAGAAAAATAATTTTAGTATTTTTATTTATGTTTCCTGCTTTGATGTGGGCAAATAGTTATTCTGTAGATTTTGAGAATATTGACCGCACAATTGAAGACGCAATTGAAATAAATGATTTTCAGATACAGGGCAATGCGGAGTTTGCAGTATTAAGTGAATTGCAATCCGAATATCAGTTTACAGATAAAAGTGCAACTACGGCCCTTGTTCTTGGGCTTGTGCTTGGTTACTCAGGAATACATCGACTTTATTTAGGAACAACAGTAGGAGTGTTTGTTACGTATTTTATAACAGGTGCAGGTTGCGGTGTTTTATATACAGTAGATAATTTACTTTTATTAATAGCCCTGCTTGAGAGTTCGCCTATTGATAGATATATTGATAATCCACACTTTTTTATGTGGATGGAATAATCGTTTTGTTTGCAAATGCTTAGTAAATTAGTTTCTACTACCATTTTTTGTGGATAATTATTAGGTATTTGCTTTTTATAATATTTTATGTTTTTCAATTCGATATAGATAATGGATGGTTTATTAAAACAATTAACAGACGAAAGTAAAAGACATTTTTCTTTTGAACTTTTACCACCACCAAAAGGAAAAGACGTGGAGATAATTTATAATGCGATTGATCCATTGGTGAAATATAAGCCAAGTTTTATAAGTGTTACATATCACAGGGAGGAAATTGCTTATAAGATGCGAAAGGACGGGTTTATTGAAAAAAAAACTATTCATAAGCGGCCTGGAACTGTTGCAATCTCAGCAGCTATAAAGCATAGGTATAATATCAGAGTAATTCCACACATGATTTGTGG
>DAOVUO010000249.1 GCA_030632545.1 Bacteroidales bacterium | reverse complement strand
AATTGGTACTGGGTACTGTATAATGTTGCTTGGGAATATTTGGTCCTGATGTATTAAATTCCTTCATTTTTTAGAGCTTTTTCACAATTAAGATTTTTTTGATAAAATTGACCCTGAACCAATAAAGATGCTTCGAGCGAATTTGCAACTCGAAGCATCTCTCAAAGCCTTATTCTTTTATATCCAACAAATTAAATATAAATGCGTACTGCATTGCATATTCACGTAATGATCGGAAACGTCCCGAAGCACCACCATGTCCGGCTTCCATATTTGTATGAAATAATAATTGATTATTGTCAGTTTTCATATCTCTAAGCTTTGCCACCCATTTTGCAGGCTCAAAATACTGCACTTGTGAGTCGTGCAAACCAGTTGTTACTAACATGTTGGGATAATCCATGGCTTTCACATTATCGTAGGGCGAATAGGAAAGCATATAATGATAATAGACAGAATCTTTTGGATTTCCCCACTCGTCAAATTCGCCGGTAGTTAATGGAATTGACTCGTCCAGCATTGTAGTAACTACATCAACAAAAGGAACTTCAGCAATAATTCCTTTATATAATTGTGGTGCCATATTTGCTACCGCACCAACTAATAATCCACCTGCACTTCCGCCCCAAGCAAATAACTTGTCGGCCGATGTAAGTTTTTCGTCAATCAAATATTGAGAAACATCAACAAAATCTGTAAATGTATTTTTCTTATTTAGCAATTTACCATCTTCGTACCATTTTCTGCCCATTTCTTGGCCACCTCTAATATGTGCTATTGCGTACACAAAGCCTCTGTCTAACAATGATAAGCGTATGCTGCTAAAATATGGATCCATACTATAACCATACGAACCGTAACCATAAATAATAGTAGGATTTTGGCCAGATTGAATATCAGTACCTTTTTTATAAACAATGGAAAGTGGAATTTTTGTTCCATCTTTAGCAGTAGCATACAGGCGTTTAGATTCGTAATTTTCTTTATTAAAATCACCTAAAACTTCTGTTTGTTTAAGTAAAGTTCTCTCTTGAGTTTCTAAATCAAAATCGTAAGTTTCTGTTGGTGTGGTTAATGAAGTATATGCAAAACGTAATAATTTGGAAGTAATATCGTAATTACTAGAAATCCATGCACTAAATACCTCTTCATCAAATTTAATATCATATTTTTCGTCATTACTTAAATTTAGCACGTGTAAATTTCCTATTCCAGCAATTTTTTGCTCTACAATTAAATAATCGCCTAATAAATCAAAACCTTCTGTAAAAACTTCGTTATTATACGGTTTTACATCTTTCCAATTTTCTTTTGAGGTTTTTTCCTCAGATGTATACATTATATTAAAATTCAAAGCATTATAATTTGTTCTGATATAAAACTTGTTTTTATAATGTCCAATTCCATATTCAAGACCACGTTCACGCTCTTGGAAAATTTTAAATTCGCCATTTGGATTATCAGCTTTTAAAATGCGATACTCATCGGCCATTGTACTCGAACTACCAATTATAATATATTCGCCATCTTTTGTATCATAAACATAGGTGTCAAAAGTCTCGTCATCTTCCTGATATACAACTATATCGTCATCAGTATTTGTGCCTAAAATATGTTTAAAAATTTGATACGAACGTAATGTTACAGGGTCTTTTCTGCTATAAAATACTGTTTTATTGTCCTTTGCCCATGCAACAGAACCTTCAGTATTTTTAATTATATCAACAAGTTTATCTCCTGTTTCTAGGTTTAAAAAATGGATGTTATACTGCCGCCTACTTACTGTATCTAAACCATAAGCAATAATCTTATTATCAGGACTTATGTCTAAAGAATTTACATTACAATATGATTGTCCTTCGGCAAGAATATTTACATCAAGTATAATTATCTCATTATTTTCCAAAGACTCTGCTTTTCTGCAATATATTGGATATTCTTTCCCTTTTTGGTAACGAGTATAATAAAAATATCCATTTTTTTTATAAGGAACAGAATTATCATCCTTTTTAATTCGGGATTTCATTTCCTCAAAAAGACTTTCCTGAAATGCTTCTGTTGATTTTAGAATAGCTTTAGCATAAGCATTCTCAGCGTTTAAATAATCAATAACTTCAGGTTTTTCACGGTCGTTTAACCAATAATAATTATCTATTCTTTCGTGTCCATTGGTTACAAGTTTTTTCTCAACTTTTTCAGCTACTGGTTGTTCTGGCATATTAATATCCTTTTTCTGATTTTGACACGAAAATAGAAATAAGATTACAAAAAGCCACAAAAACTTTTTTATTACTTTCATAGTGTAAATTTTAATTTTAAGCTATTTTACAAAATATTATTCAAGTTTGAAATATATTCAAGTACTTTTATAATAGATTTTTCTAATTTAGAGGTTTTATTTACTATTTCTAGCACTTTATTATTTAATGTTTAATCTGTATTTAAAAATAATTTATCGCATACTAACCAAATATTCAAAATATACGATTTCAAATATTTTTGGTTTATCAATTGCTGGTGCTTCAATTATTTTACTTTTTATTATTATTTCCAACGAACTCAACTACGAAAAAGAGCTTAAAAATCATAAAAATAGTTACAGAATTAATTTTCAGTATTCAAACAATAATTTGAACGAGCATACGGCTACAACACCAATTCCACTTGCTAAAACGCTAAAAAAGGAATATGGGAATAAGCTAATTGCTGTTGGGCAACTCTTTAATTATCAATTACCAGAACATTATTTAAAGACTGAGTTTAATCAAAATTACGAGGCTAATTTTTATTTTTCAAATACCGATTTTTTACGAATTGCGGATATTAAATTAATTAGCGGTTCAACAAAAACATATTCTCAAAATAACAAAGTGTTAATCTCTGAGGCCAAAGCTAGTTTTTATTTTCCTGATGGTAGTGCAATTGGTGGAATGTTGCTATTTGAAGGTGAAGTTCCACTAGAAGTAATTGGTATATTCAAGGAATTGCCAGAAAATACACACTTTAAAATTGATTTTTTAGCCAGTATGCCTACTACTAATCTTGAAAGTACTGAAAACTGGGCTTGGAATCCCACTTGGACTTATGTGCAAGTTCCGAACGAGAAAATAATGAATGAATTGGTTAGCTACTTCCCCGAAATAATTAATCAGTATTATTATGAGCCAGAAAAAAACTTTATATCACTAAATTTAAGTCAAATAGACGATATTCATTTACAATCTAATCTTCAAAATGAACTTTCCACAAATAGTCAGAAAAAGTATGTTATAATACTTATTTTACTTGCTATTGCAATATTTATAAATGCGTATATTAATTTTGGAAACCTTACTGTAAACAGTATTAGCAAGCGTAGAAAAGAATTTTTTATTAAAAAAGTTCTTGGTGCATATAAAAAAAATACTTTTCAGCAAATTTTATTTGAAAGCTTTATAATTAGCTCTATATCTCTATTTTTTTCATTTTTATTAGCCGAATGGTTTTTCCCTTTTATTCAAAAAATAGTACTTAAAAAACAAAATTTTTACGACTATATTGATTTTAGTTTTATATTCTATTCATTTCTGGCAACTTTTATTGTATCGTTATTTATTGCTTCTCTTGCTTATTATAGTTTTAGCAAAACAAATCCGCTTGAATTTAAACGTTTAAAATGGAAAAAATTTACTTTAGCTGGTAAACATGCCCGTATTTTAATTTTTTTACAATACGGACTGTCGGTTACATTTATAATTATTGCTTTGTTGAATGTAAAACAGCTTTATTTTATAGTAAATGCTAATCTTGGTTTTTCGCACGAAAATATTTATATAGTACCTATTTATAATACTGAAATTTCGGAGAATTTTGAGAAATTCAGCAAAAAATTATCTGAGATTGAAAAAGTTGAAAGCTTTTGTGGTATTAGCGATATTCCCGGAATTTCGTATAAAATGGAAAAATTTGCTATTCAAAATTTTGGTGAGCGAAAATCTATGTTTTTCCCTAATATTACAATCTGGGGCGATTTTTTTAAAACATTTGAGATTGAAATACTTGAAAATAACGAGATAAAATCGGAACACAACAAAATTTTTATCAATGAAAAATTTGATAACTATATACACCAATTTAGCAAAGAAAGCAGTATTGGTAAAATTATTTATAATTTTGAAAGATTAAACCAAGTACAAGCTGTTGTTAAAAATTTTCATACTAATTCATTATTTCATGATGTGCCGCCATTAGCATTAAAACATGCAAGCACGCGTGAGCTATGGAAAATTAACTATATTGCACTTAAAATAACAGACGAAAACAAGGAATCTGCCATTTCCAAAATATCCAATCTTTGGCAAAGCTTTGAAAAAAATAAGCCAGCAGCTTTTCAGCCACTAAAGCCAATTCTGTCGTCACGATATATAAACGAATATAAATTTACCATTTTATTCTTTACTTTTTCTCTTATTTCATTTTTAATTGCAATTATAGGAATTATTGGCTTAACTGCCTTTATTACAGAACAAAAAACTAGAGAAATTGCTATCCACAAAGTATTAGGAGCTTCTCTTACAAATATTATTGGGCTTTATTTCAGAGAATTAATAGGATTACTGTTTATTGCTACAATATTAGCTCTTCCTATTGCTTATTTTGCCATGATATTTTTACTTAATGTGTTGGTGGTAAACCCATCTATTAGCTGGTTTCTATTTCTGCAAGGAAGTATTCTAAGTCTGGGAATTTCGATTTTAGTGGTTATTTATTATTCGTATCAGGCATACAACCGACAAACGCTCGAAGCCATAAAATATGAATAGAAAACGTCCATTATTTTCTGTTAAAAGGCTTGTTTTTACAGCTTTAAGCATAATCCTGATTTTGCTTTACTGGTTTAGTTTACCCTCAAAATTATTTAACGAACCACTTTCCACTGTTGCTTTTGATGCAAACAACTATCTTATTGGGGCAAAAATAGCTAAAGATGAGCAATGGCGTTTTGCTGTCCGTGATACAGTACCAGAAAAATTAGCTATATGCATTACGCAATTCGAAGATAAACGCTTTTATAGTCATATTGGTGTTGATTTAAGAGCTTTTGCAAGAGCTTT
>DAOVUO010000265.1 GCA_030632545.1 Bacteroidales bacterium | reverse complement strand
GTTTAGAAGATTCTGATTTGCCATTTATTTATAGCCACGGAACAATAAGTAATAAAGCCTATAAAATATCTAACGAGAGAATTATGGTGAAATATAAAGATGGCACAGCAAAGGATATTACTGAGGCTTCAGATATTTCTAATTTAACAACATTAGGAAGAACAATTACAAAATATTATTTATTTTATCCTAAGGAATGTGATAATTATTGATTCCAGACTCGTTTTTCGTTTATTTTTTCTTTTTTTCGAAAGGCTGTTTCTAAATCAATATTAAACAAATTGGCTAAATCGAGTAAATAGCTAAATACATCGGCAAATTCTTCTTCTAAAGCTGGTTGGGCATCAGATTTTATGGTTTCGGAATAAAGTTGATGATAATTCCGCATGGCTTTTGCCAGTTCTCCCACTTCTTCTGAAAATAAGAGGAACAGCTCTGTGTAACTATTTTTTGTCCATCCTCTTTCTTCACAAATAGATTTTATATAAGTCTGATATTCAGCGAGTGTTGGTTTTTCAGATAGTAATGCCATTTTAGTTTGCTTTGAATTTATTATCAGAGTTATTTTCGATAAAAATTTGCTTGAGTTTAACTATTTGTTCAGGTGTACCAAGTGCAAATACTTTATAATTTGAATTTAGTACGGTATCTGGCGCAGGGTTCAAATCATAGGTATTATCCTCTCTTTTTATTCCAAGTAAATTAGCTCCAGATCTACTTCTAACATGTAATTCTCTAATACTTTTGTTTATAAAGCAGGCTTTTAGCTCTTTACAATCAATTTCTATTAAATTAACGTTAGAGCCTGTACTCCTAACCATTAAATTCTCTATAAATTCAATCAAATCAGGTTCTACCACTAATTTTGCCATTCTAGAACCGCCTACTTTATCAGGCATTATTACATTATCGGCTCCTGCACGTTTTAGTTTTATATCAGAATGATCGTCGGATGCACGAGCCACAATAGTTAATTTTGGATTCATAACCCGTGCAGTTAATACAACAAATAAATTGTTAGCATCATCTGGAAGTGTTGTTATTAGTGCATTTGCATCAAAAATTTTTGCTTTTTCTAATATTTCGTCGTGAGTTGCATCACCAATAATATATGTAAACAATGGATGTACAATTAAATGTTCCAAGGCACTATTGTCAAATGTTTCTTGACTTTTTTCAATGATAAGTACTGTTTCGTCGTGACTAATAAGTTCAATAGCTGCTTGTTTTCCATTACGACCAAAACCACAGATAATAGTATGATTGTTTAATTTCTGAATTTTTTGATTCACTTTTCTGTTTTTTAGATAATTTTGAAATTCACCATCTAATAAAAATTGAGTTAACGAAGTAATTACGTATGCAAAAATACCAAAACTTATGAAAATTAAGAATATCGTAAATATCATTCCATAATTAGATAATGGATGTACTTCTTCGAAACCAACTGTAGAAACACTAATTACGGTCATAAATAATGCTTCTAAAAAAGTATATTTTTCCAAAAGCATATAGCCCGAAGTTCCAATTCCTAGAAGAGCAATTAATGAACTTAAACCGTAGTATAGCTTTCTTAAATCACGATACATTCATTATTTTTTGCTGATTAATTTTTGACCAATAGCACAAGCGGCACATTTTTGTTTTATACAATAATTATTGTATAATTGAATACATGCTTGTGAATTACTTGCATTTTCAAATTTTATCCCAATTTTGATAAAGTTACGTATAATCGTATTATCCTCCGCTTTTATTGTTTCTAAGAATTTAAGCGCACGCTGCATTAGTTCATCATTTTGATTTTTTTTCCCGTAAGCGAATAAAATCGGAATTATTGTATTTATTAAAATAAGTTGCAATGACTGTTTTCCGAGAGATTTGGTTTTTTCTTTTGATTCTTTTTCAAATTGATAATGATTGTACCAGTATCCAGAGTCAATTTTGATGTCGAATAAACTGTTTAGCTTTTCAATTGATTCTGCTTCAATTAATTTTGAAAATAAATTTTCTGTTTTACAAATAAGCTGAGCTAATTGAATCATTCTAATTGTAGGAAAATTTGATGGCCTCATTTTCGCCCACTTCCAAATAGAATAATCAAGTGCTTGCAATTTATATTTATGAGATAAAAAATTATATTCCAAACGAAGTTCATTATAATATTCATCTGAAGTTTTTGGTGTTGCTAATAAACCAGCCTGCCCCAAAATTAGGGATTCTATTTGTTTTGGCCTCTCTCTATGGCGTGCCAATATTTTAAAAGGGAGTGAATTTGCTAGTAATTCAAATGGTAGAGCATTTGTTTTAAAACCCAAATTTTTTGTTAAGAGCCTGTAAAATGTCTCTGCCCAATCCATTTTTGTTTGTTCAAAAACCTTGTAAATAGCCTCTGTTTTGTATTCAAGTCGTTCTATCATTAATCTATTTAGCCATGCAGAACGCTCAAAGGTACTTACGTCTAATATTTTATCTTCACATGCAATCCATTTATCACTTTGCATTAAATGAGTAAAATTTTTAAGTAAATAATCGGGGAAATTAAGTTGAATCTGAGGAATTGTTCTATTATCAATAAGTATTTCTTTGTCAGCATCAAGAACAACGTGCAAAATTGTATTATTGTAAGCTTTGTCGTTGTGATGACCATGACGATGCCAATCTGAAGCTTTTAAATGTATTTCTATATTCCCTGCCCAAATTAAATTTTCAATTTTTATTTTGGCATCAAAGAAATCTGGCCCAGCGTCAGAGTTAAGCATTCCTGGTGATAATATTTCAACTAATTTGCCATTAGTTGTATATTGTGGCACTGAACCGTAAAGCTTATTTTTCCAGATAAATTGTAAAAGTTTTTCTTTCATTATAAAATGGCATAGTAAAAAATGAAAAAATTTCTTAAAATTAGAAAAAATTTAGCTAAAGATGACTAAAATTATAGTATTAGCAACTATCTTTGCGTATTGAAAAAATACACTTGTTTTAGAATAAAGTGGTTATATTATTTGTGGAACTAAATTAGACTAAGTATGTTGGGCTGAACAATAGTCATAATTATGTGATATTATATTAGTTCGGTAGGTTTTTAGCTATATTAGTTGAAGCAATTATGTGTAATACTTTATTATTAAAAAGCTTTTAGGGCAAGAAAGAGATGGCGCAGAAGAAAAAACACAGAGATACTATTAGCAGAATATTTTTATATTACAGATATTATCAGCGTACTGGGATTATAGATTTTTTCTTGCAAAATTTATTAAAAGTAATTATTTCAATTAGCGCAATAGTTGGTTTGCTTTTGTTATTGAATGCTATTTTTGACATTCAAACTCTTCTTGAAAAGTTTGTGTATTCTTTGCGTCCTGCTTTTGTATATTTTGTTTTTTATCTCTCGGAGTCGATTTTAGGATGGATTCCTCCCGATATTTTTATTTTATGGACAAAGGATAAAAACTCACCAATTTTATTGATAACTTTATTAGCCACAATATCTTATCTTGGAGGTATTACTGCATATTGGTTGGGTATAGCTCTTCAAAAATTTCCCCGAATACAAAATTATATACAGCAACGATTTGCAAATAATTTTGCTCAAATAAAGAAATGGGGAGGAGTTATTATTGTTATGTCAGCCTTATTTCCTTTGCCTTTTGCAACCATAAGTACCATTGCAGGAATAGTTCGTTATCCTTTTAATAAATTTTTGTTGTATGGACTTACTCGTTACCTTCGTTTTTATATTTATGCATTTTCTATTTTTGCAGCCTTAAACAAAATCATGGGCTAACGAAGAATTTTACGAACAAAAGCTACTGTAAAATACGACATTAAAAATAATCCTATAAAACCTTCAATACTAGAAACCCACCGGCTAAGACCAGAAGGATAATAGTCGCCGTAACCGATTGTAAGAAAGGTTATTGCGCTGTGGTAAAAAGCTCTACTTATTTCACCTAAATTTCTGGGGTCATCGGGTTCAAATAATGATGAAATAATGTTAGTATCAGTAAAATAGGGCATAACCACATATAAAAAGGTAAAAAATAGATAAGTGCCACCCATGCTTAATAAAACACGCACTGGGTCGGTTGCATATTTTCCTACTTTATCGAATATTAAATACTGAAAACTGTAGCGAATGTAGGCAATTAGTACTTTATACTTATTTTTGTTTTTTTTTGAATCAAAAAGAATTGCCTTTGACTCAGCTCTTTTAAATTCAACATAAGCTGCATCTTCCGCTTCGTATTGTCCTATTGAATTATAATTTTCTTTTAAAATCCTAAATTGCTCTGCTTTATTGTGATAACTCACTTTTTGTTCTAAAATGAATTGCTTAACACCACTTTTTTCCCAATCAATATAAATTCGACCTAAAAGCCGCATTCCTGAAAGACTTATAGTACCAATTTTGGTATTATAATCATCTGGTGTGATATCAAGAATCCCTTTTACAACAGTATCAGACAAATCGAGAAAATTACATTTTTCCATGCGTAAATCCACGTAGTTATCGAGCTGTATAGAGCTTAAAATCAACTGTTTAATACTGCTATGTTTAAAAGAAACTTTTGCGCTTTGTAATTCAGAATCAATAATTTGTATTGTAGAACTCCAGAAACTGAGTGTTTCCATATTGATATTTGCTTGTTCAAAAAGGCAATGGTTGATATAAAAATTACTATTTTTTAATTCTGAAGCCTCAAAACTTATATCACCATGAAAAAAGCGGCAACGGTTAAAGTTCACTTTTCCTGTTCCAAAATTTACGGCTCTAAAATCAACACTATCGCTACCAAAATTTGTTCTATCAAAAATTAGGTCGCC
>DAOVUO010000336.1 GCA_030632545.1 Bacteroidales bacterium | reverse complement strand
GTTCAGGTAGTCAAGCTTTTGATAATTCTGGAAATCAATATTATTCCGCTAAAGTGACTATTGCTAATAATGAAAATAGTGAATATGTACGCCAAAGGCTTGTTGCAGATGTAATAACAGAAGCTACCATTAGGTTTGAAAATCTTTCTACAAGAGCTACTAGTTTTTCTTTACTTGCTCTTTTGTTTTATACCAATGATGGCAATGAACGAGCAGACATTGAATTTAGAGATATTTCTTTCTAACACCTAAAAACATTGTTTTAGTGGGCGGTGGAAAATTGCTGTCCACTTTACTAACTTCTTAAAATTGATTTAAAAAATCATGATGAAATATTTCCCATTACTTTTATTACTAAGTCTTTTAAGTGGTTGCGTTCAAGTTGAAAATATTAAAGAGGGATTTACTTCAGTTAGAGAATTAATAAACCCTCGTATTAAAAAAATTAGGCTAACTAAACAAGAAATTGTAACTTCTAAACAAACAATTGCATCTCTCCAAAAATCAGTTGCTCAACATAAGACTGTACTTGCAAAAAATAGAAAAACTTACGCCACTATTTCCAATTGGATAAAATTTAGCCATATTGTCTATGAAAAAAATGGATATTACCAATGCCGCAAATCTTCTTATAGATGGAGAAAAAAACCCAAAAAAGCTTGTGCTAATAATAAAGAAGCCGATAAACTATCAGGAGCTATGTGTGCCGCCTCCATAGGTGGACCAGAAGCCTGTGGCGCACTCGCTGGGGTTGTTGGTAAAAAGCGGGGAGTTCCAATGTATAATTTTTTATCAAGTCCTGCTTGTGGTGCTACGATTGCAAAACTGAATAATAAGCAATATTCGCAAGAAGATTTTATTGGGGATTTTGCCCTTGGAATGTTTCAGGATTATTTAGACAATTTACAAAAACAGGGCAATTTTCTTGAGGCAATGATAGGCAATGCTATTTATTATAGTTTATTGCTTAATAAATTTGATAGTTGTATGAGAAATGCACGCTCTTCCTGTAGCCAACTTTATACCGTTTGGAAGGAAGAAGATAGTTTTAGAAAAGTCCGTAATGGTAAAAACAAACTTTATGCTAAATGCCAAAGTAATCTTAAACAAATGAGTATTTCAACCGATAACATCCAAAATGCTAAAACAAAGATGGCTCCAATACACCGAAAAATTAGTGTGGAAACTAAAAAATTACGCGGATTGGAAAAACAACTACAGAAATTAAATCGAAGTCGGAGAAGATAATGAGTAGAGCAGCAGAACTTAGTAGAGCAACAAAGGGCAGGGATAAATTACCTCCCAAAAATAGTTTAACTCCAGAAGAAATAGCAAAATTGGTCAGAAAAAAATCTCCTGACGGTTTAACTTATCAAGAAAGAGAAGCATTAAAAAAAGCAAAGGCACAAATAGAGGCGGAAAAATTAACTAGTTACTAAAAATTGAATTTTCTCGTTCCCAACGTCCTCGTTGGTAATGCGTATTGAGACGCTCCAGCGTTAAGCTATTTGTTTAGATGAGTTTTGTGCTTCATTCACTTGACGCTAGAGTGATGGAAACGAAAAAATGTTACATGATCAATATTATTTAATAGGAAAACTGATATATGCAAGCAAAGTGGCAATTTTATCTTTTTCTTGGGGCAATTGTGTGGTGGTTGTTACCTGATGGTCATAATGGTAAAAAGGATCCACCACCATTACCACCACCCATTGAAAAATTATTATACCTGCTAGACTTGGGTAAGTATGTTGTTAAAAAAGATGGAAATCAAAGCTGGTTGAAAGATCATAACAACAATATCATCCCTTTTTCTCCAGTTTCTTTTGTGAAGGAAAATAGAATATCAACTATCTCTGATGTTAAAAGAGTTAATCAACAGATCACAAACGATCTGCGACAATGCACTGATGAAATTTTGAATAAAAATCGTTCTTCTAGTAGTCCACAGATGCATCTATTAAGGGCTGAATGTTTAGAAAGAAAGGGTTATAATGAAAATGATTTAGCTTATACAAGAGTCAAGTTTAATATATAATTTTTTACTGAAGCCAGTATTTACTTAAATTAGATATGGAGAATTTTATGCTAATTAAACGAGTTGTTTTGCTCATTTTTTCGGTATTTTTGTTTGAAGCCTGTGGTACTAATCCATCAATGAAAACATGTTACTGTTATGAAGAATATAAGTTAGCGATGAACGATTGCAAATATTTTGTTCAGCATGAACTTTCTCCAAGTGTGAAAGATAGGCAATATGCAAAATGCATAGAAAATAAAGGCTTTCCTAACGGTTACGAAACGTGCAGACAGCAATGTAAATAAGGTTTATAGTTTCCAATACAACGATCTACTTTTAAGGAGAAATGTGTTATATGTCTAGTCAATCATCAATTTTCGCACTGTTAGCATTACGGGCTTAGGGGGATGTTGCAGGGGCATTAACTCCCACGCCAATAAAACACAAACCCGCTAGAGCACCACAAGTTGCGGAATTAAAAAGTTTTGCTATTTCATCTTTTAAGGGTAAAGATGGGAATCTATTCAAAAAAGAGCTTCAAACTATGCTACAAACCGAAGACGACAAATTTGTGTTCATGACATATCCCGAAACAGCAGAAGGAGTTTTTTCTGGACAAGTGCTTGAATCTACTTCTACTAGTAAAACCAGAACCTGTGATCGTAAGGAACTAGACATACTTTTTAAAGCTTGCAAGGATGGAACTAAACGAATAAAACTAAAATCGTGTCTTAACAATAGTTCGGACAGTTTTACATATTAACAATGCCATAGTTACATAGAGCATCAAAGCCTTTTTTGCATTTAATGTAACTGAAGTCAAAACCTAACCATGAAGCGTTGAAAAAGATGAACATTAGCATTTAGTATGTTCCAACTAGCGATAGAAATGACATGACGTTGATTGAAAGAACCTTGCAAACGATCCTGTAATTTGATAAGATTTAAGTGCAGTCATGGTAGCATTAAAATGAAAATTTAAAGCCTGACGACCCCGAGCTTGACAATCATTTAATCCAGTAAATTGTTTAGCATCACGAAATAGGAATTCAATATGGAAACGAGCTTTATAAAACTGATAAATTTTTTTGGTAGCTAATTTAAGATCAGTAGAAAATAGTAATGCAGTACGCACTTTCTTGCCAACTTGTTTAACCAAATACACAATGCGTAAATTACACTTGAAACATGGGCTATTAACAATAGCAGTATAGAGTTTAGTTCCCTCTATTTCATCAATTAAATCAAAACGACTCAAATCATCAAATTTAACTTTACCATCATAAAGTTTATGACGACCGAACGGTTTTTGAACACCGTTATAAAACCAACGTAAATTGGAATCATGACGAAGCTTACCAATAAATTCAAGCCCTAAATCTGTTACACCATTGATAAATTTAGTTTTAGCGTAGTAACCATCTGCTACTAAATGATGAATACCCTTATTAGATAGTGACATATAGTCTTGTTTAATATGAGATAAATACTGATCTACACGAGTTTCATTTGGTTCTGTTGCAGGACAAGTTTGACGAGTAGACAAGTTATAAGCTGTATTGTAATCTACATCAATTATAGCTAGGGTTGAGATTTCTAAACCTTTTTCAGCTTTTCCTTGCTTACCGTTGTAAAATTTATCTAAACCGTAAGTATGTTTACCACTTTTATTTATGAAACTACAGTCTATTGCCAAGATTAACCTTTTATCTGTCAAATATTCCAAGCTGAAATTGTTAAATTCTACGAAGTCGAAATCACGACTAAACCAACGTGAATATGTTTTTTCATGATAATCACTGTAACGACTTAAATTACGATAATTAGCTTTTCCTCGTAAACGCATTAAATTCATCAATAATGCGGCTATAAAATCTCGCTGGGCTTGGTTTATATTTGACATTTTACCTAAAATAGTTTCTAATATGTTCATGAGAATCCTTTCTTTGATAATTTTGTTTGAATAATTTTATTATCTCACAAGTTGGGATTCTCATTTTTATTTTATCCACTTATTTAAAACTG
>DAOVUO010000022.1 GCA_030632545.1 Bacteroidales bacterium | reverse complement strand
TTCTCCAAATTTCTGCAGGAACACGTATTAATTTTTTCGAATTATCGCTATAAGTAAATTCAACTAAAAGAGGCATTACTATACCCCCAATATTTTTGAAAGTAATTTCTGTGAAATAATCTTGGCTATTGAGTATGTCCTTTTCGTTTTGCTCTAAAGATGCAAGCAATTTATTGTACTGAGTTTTATCTATAGGGCTTACTGCATAAGGATTGTATGAATTATAGAAATCCTTATATTTTGGTTCTTTATCCACTACAGTTTTCCTACTTTTGTTTCGGTAATACGAAATATGACGAGGATTTTTTTCTTCTTCCTTTTGTAAGAATGCATTTTCTTTTGTTGGATTTTGTGAGTTAATTTGCTGCATTTTTACATTTTCTAATGCAATATCAACATGGTCGGTAGTAAAAAACCAAGCTCTCCAAAACCAATCTAAATCCACGGCCGAAGCATCTTCCATGATACGGAAAAAATCATCGGGTGTTGGGTGTTTAAACATCCAAGTTAAGGCATATTGCTTAAATGCAAAATCAAAAAGCTCACGTCCCATCACTGTTTCACGCAAAATATTTAAAGCTGTTGCAGGTTTACTGTATGCATTGGCATGTGTATTTAATATTGATTCAGAATTAGACATAATGGGGGCAATACTATTTGGATCTGTTCGCATATATTCAACAATATCTCTAGGATCTCCACGCCAACTAGGCCAGTCTCTATCCCATTCACGCTCAGCTACACCCTGTAAGAATGTGTTTAGCCCTTCGTCCATCCATGTCCATTGGCGTTCATCAGAATTTACAATCATAGGAAAATAATTGTGGCCAACTTCGTGAATAATTACGCCTATCATTCCGTATTTAGTTCTTTCAGTGTATGTTCCGTCCTTTTCTGGTCTTCCGCCATTGAAACAAATCATCGGATATTCCATTCCCATTCTGTCGGTATGTACCGAAATAGCAATTGGATACGGATAGTCGAAAGTAAAATGTGAATATACCTCTAATGTGTGTGCTACAGCTTTTGTAGAATATTTTTCCCATAGTGGATTTCCTTCTTTTGGGTAAAACGACATAGCCATAACTTCATTAGTTCCAGATTTTACACCCATTGCATCCCAAATAAATTTTCGTGAGCCAGCAAAAGCAAAATCACGAACATTTTTTGCTGCAAAATGCCACGTTTTTTGCGTTTTTGCTTTAGTCTTTTCTTTTTTGCGAGCTTCCTTCTCGTCCACAATCATTACTGGGTTTGTTGCAGTTTTTGCTTTTTCCAGCCTTTTAATTTGCTCTGCACTTAATACTTCAGTTTGATTTTGCAAAACACCTGTTGCACCAACAATAAAGTCAGACGGAACAGTTATTTTTACATCATAATCACCAAAAGTAAGTGCAAATTCGCCTGTTCCAATAAATTGCTTGTTTTGCCAGCCTTCAAAATCGCTATAAACAGCCATACGAGGATAAAACTGTGCGATAGTGTAAAGATTATTATTATTTTCGTCAAAATGTTCGTAACCACCACGGCCACCAATAATTTTACGCTCATTTACATTATACCACCATTTAATTTGGAACTCAAATTTATCGCCAGGTTTTAAAGCTTGTGGCAAGTCAATTCTCATCATTGTATAATTGATAATATATGTAAGTTTTTTACCAGTTGCGTCAGTCACTTCCTGAATTTTAAAACCACCATCGTATTCTTGTGTGCCCATGTAATAATTATAGCCTCTAAACGATGTCTTTTCCCTAATTGATGAACTTGAAATTTGCTTTCTAAATGATTCTTTTTCTCTAATATTTTGATCGAGTTGAATCCATAAATATACTAATTCATCGGGCGAATTATTTGTGTAAATAATAATTTCTTCGCCAGTAATTACTTGTTTATTATCGTCTAAAACAAGATTAATTTTATAATCGGCTTTTTGTTGCCAGTATTTATATCCAGGTTTCCCCGATGCTGTGCGAAATGCATTTGGTGAACGTAGCATATAATCTAATTGCTGAAATTGATTAGCTTTGTACTCTTGTGCATTTGCGTATTGCACAATAATTAAGCTGAGGAATACTGCTAAAAATTTTCTCATAGCTAAAATATTTAATTATAAATGAATTTATTTTATCGGTAGGATATCATAAAAGTAGAAAAAATTCCTAATAGGACAAAAAAACAAGGTCAATTATGCGCCACTATAAGTTATATTATCTCCTTTAATCTCATCTGTACGGAATCCAAATCCTAGTCGCTTGCCCGTTATAGTAAGCGATTTGTTCTTTTTGTCCTGAATATGTGCAACACTTGTTAATTTTACATCATCGTAAGGCGGCACAAGTAAATCAAAATCGAGACTGTATAGGATTGCTGATTCAATAATTTGTCTAATTGCCTTTTCGTTGATTTTTGCATTACCAAAATCATTGTATAAAAAACCTAATTGGCGTTTTCCTTCCACAAAATAGTGTCTGTCTTTATTAATAAAAATTCTACCAATAAGGTATCCTAAATCATCCATTCGATTGTATTTAAATGAATCGGATAGAAAATTATAAATATTGATAATCCCAGAATAGCTTGCCATATTATTTGACTGAACGTAGGATGTTTTCCAAACGCCATGTTCTCTATCAAATTCAAAAACATTGCTGTGCATATTGAAAATGAGTAGATCGCCTGCAATTTTTAACTCCGCAAAAAAAGGTCCTCTGTCCTTAAAACTAAGTAATATTTTATTGTTTCCTTTTTTTAAGTTTTCGTTGTACTCTTGTACTAGTTTCACTAATATTTTTTTTAGTACTCTAAATGTTTCCAGTGTTTTATCAAAAACTTGTTGTTTTACAGTCGCTTTTGTTGATAAAATATTCAGAATTTTTTCTTTAGGTGTACTCATAATTCAATTTTTGTCGTTATTAGAAACAATAGGTGTAAAGATAAAAAACTTATTTTGTACTAAGCTTAAATTTTACGCATATTTTTTCTTGAAAACTAATATTAATATTCGTTTAAACTTTTTCAAACTTACGATTAATAAACATATAAAAGACTTAAAATCAGCAAGTATGCGTAAAAAAATCTTTAATATAGCTCTCTTTATTGTTTACTCCCGATTAAATCGGAAAGTAATTACTAAAACTTAGCGAGATATTGTAATATAAAGTAATACTTTTAGTATCAGTTAAATTAAAGCTCACAAACTTGATGTGCTAAATATTTTTTTGTAAATTGTGTCTAACTTAATCCTTAAATTAAATTAATTATGAATAAGAAAACTTACTTAACTCTATTTTTATCCTTCTTTGTATTTATTTCGCTACATGCTCAGGATGTTGAAATAACAGAAGTTCCTACAAGTATTGAAGAATTTGTTAATTTGCGTAACGAAATAGCAACAACACCAGAAGGTGGTGCAGCTATGTTTTTAACTGCCTTAAAAATATATACAGAAAATCCTGAATTAGGCGAAAAGTGCTTTGTAGTTATTGTAGATAGAAAATTATTAAGAGATGGTGATGTATATAAAGGTTTTAAATTATTAAATACTGATATGAGTTTAATAAAAAGCCAAATGGCCAAAGACAAAAAAATTCCAAACTCTTATATTAAAGGCTCTTCTAAGGAAAATAATTATGAAGTAGAGCTTCCTTACAAGTATAAATTTTCGAGCAATGCATATAGTGGAAGTGTAGAAAAGGGCGATTTTAAATTATTTGTTGATTGTTCAGGTGCTCCAAGTCCAAGACCGATTCGTATGAAAAAGAATAACAGAGGATTATGGAAAGCATCAAATTGGAGTAGCTTATTGCTTGGTATTCAAAAACCACCAATTGACGATGATTTGTAGATTAATCTAGTTATTATGAGTTTTCTGTTATAAGATTTTAGTAATGGTAAAAATGTACAGTTTTAAAATCTTACAACAGAAAACTACAATTATTTTATTGCTTTTGATAATCTTCGTTAAATTGCTTTAATCTTTCATCTAAAAGAGTCATTTTGTCAAGTCCAATTTGCGAAACACAAGCTCTTAATCCTTCTATACGTGTGCTGTTTGTTACAGCCAGAGTAATGGCACTAATTCCGTAGTATAAAAGATGTTCAAGTAAATCATTTCCATTTAAGCCAGGATATGAAAATGTGAAATAGAAGCCATCGGCAATATCTTCATCCTCGTCTTTATCATAAACCAAATTAAAGCCGTTTTCAATAAAAATTTGTTTCATTTTTTTTGCTCTCTCACCGTATTCAATTACATTTTCGGTAAGATTCATTTCGCCTTCGTTAACAGCTTTAAGCATGGCGGCTAATCCATATTGTGCCGAATGTGTAGTTCCCGAACTTAAGGCATACAATGATCCGTAAATCATAGAATATCCAAACTGGTCGGTTTTATAGTAACGTTTTAAATCGGGGTAACGGCGGTTATATAGATAATCGGAAATAACAATTGTTCCTACTCTTTGACCTGCATAATTAAATAATTTTGAGCTTGATATAAGTAGAACATAATTGTCGGTATATTTTGCAACTGTTGGCTGAAATGGTGCTTTTCCTGGAACAGTATAGTCTTTTCTAAAATCCATTCCAAAATAGGCTAAATCTTCAATTATAATAACATCATATTTATCAGCCATTTCGCCAATTATTTTTAACTCAGCCTCCGAAAGGCTTATCCACGAAGGATTATTTGGATTAGAATATAATATTGATGAAATTTTTCCTTGAGAAAGAATCGTATCAAGCTTATTCCTTAATTTTTCGCCTCTATAGTCGTACATATCAAAAGTTTCCCACTCGTGACCTATAACTTGACAAGATTGTTTATGAACAGGGAATCCCGGATCCAAAAATAAAGTTCCTTCTCTTGTATGGTCTGATCTATTAGCTACTAAAAATGTAGCAAAAGAACCTTGCATACTTCCAACCGAAGGTAAACATCCTTGTTCATCAACATCAATATCCATAAAAAGTTTTACAAATCGTTTTAGCTCCTTTTTCAGAGGCTTAATTCCTTCAATCATTGGGTATTGTGATGCAACGCCACTTTTAAGAGCTTTAATTTCTGCATTTATTCCAATTTCGGGTGCGGGTAAACCAGGAACGCCCATTTCCATTCGCAAAAACTTGTTGCCACTATCTTCTTCAATATTATTGACTAATCGCACAATTTCCCTAATTGTAGCAGTCTCAAAATTAGTCAATCCACTTTCATGTATTTTTTTTTCTACTATTTTGGAATCAATTGGTGTATTTTGGAATTTCATTTTTATTTAGGTTTAATATGTTTGTTTTTTAAATGAAAGTGTTTGTTTTTAATAAATTTAGACACTAATCACCAGCTATTCTTCCCAAAACTGCTTAAAAACCTTAATTAGATTAGCATGATCGTTGACTCCTGCAAATTCTCTAATTGAATGCATTGCTAGCATTGGGTTTCCAATATCTACCGCTCTTATTGGAATTTGAACAGTGGCAATACTTCCTAAAGTTCCTCCACCTTTTATATCAGAGCGATTTACAAAACGCTGAACAGCTACTTCTGCTTTTTGGCATAAACCTTCAAATACAGAACCGCTCTGGGCATCTGTCGTGTATTTTTGATTAGCATTTATTTTAATCACTGGCCCACCATTTAAAACAGGTTGATTTACAGGGTCGTGCATTTCGGGTGAATTTGGGTGAATTGCATGTGCCATGTCTGCCGAAATCATAAAACTGCGTGCAATTGCTCTGTAATAATCTTCTTGTGAGTAATTTAGTGCTGTATTAATTCGCTCAAGAATAATTCTCAAAATTGGTGAATGTGCGCCTTGTTTTGTTTCACTTCCAATTTCTTCATTATCAAAAAACGCCAATATTTTTGTCGATTTTTTGTCATTTATACCATTAAGACTCAATAAACCAGCATGCATCATTCCAATATTATCAAGCCTCCCTGTTGAAATAAATTCGTTATTAGCACCTACTAAACTTCCCTTCTCTGTTTCATAAAAATTTAGTTCAAAATCGAGTATTTCTGTATAATCAATACCAAGCTCTGAAGCCACTAATTTTAGTAATTCATTTTCACCCGAAACTGTGGAATATTGTGCAAATAGTGGTAAAAGATGTTTTTGTGGGTTTATTTTCAGTCCTTCGTTAATAGTTCTATTCAAATGTATTGCCATATTGGGAATTAAGGCAACAGGCTTTTTTATATTTACCAGTATTTCTTTTGGCTCTAATACATTTTGGCTCTTTACAAAAACTCTACCAGCGATTGACAGAGGTCGGTCTAGCCATGTCATCCAAATACCACCACCGTAAGTTTCAATATTTAATTTGATATCGTTTTTATTATGATAAATCTCGGGATTTGGTTTTATTTTGATTGTTGGAGAATCAGTATGAGCAGCAATTATTTTAAAACCTGTTTCTGAGGGAGCTTCTGTTCCAATTTCAAAAGAGAAAATGGCTGATGAATTGTACCGAACGTAGTATTTTCCGCCTTTTTCAATTGTCCATTTATCCTCCATTTTTAGCTCAGAGTAAGCCAGTGTATTTAGATTTTGTGCTGAGTTTTCGGTAGCATGGAATGCACTTGGACTGGAGTAAATAAAATCTATTAAATCATTAGCAATTTCAATATTATTCATAGTTCTTTTTGATATAATGAACTGTAAAACTACTCATTTTTTAATAAAAAATGTTATTTTACAAATATTACATAATATAAAAATGGCAAAAAAAATTGGGCTCCGTTGAGCCCATTATAACCTTTTTTACCTAAAAACTAACAAACTATGAAAAATTTTAATTTCTTTACTTATGCTTTCTTTTACGTAGAAAAAAAATTAAGGTTTCATTTTTTGAAAAAAAAAGGAAAATACTATTGTAATTTGGTATAAATCAGATTAATTTTATTTAAGGATTTTCTATTACTGGGTATCAAAATTCATTTACTGAGTAAATATAAATTAAAAAAGGCTCAATTTTGAGCCTTTTAACCTTTTACCTAAAACCAACAAACTATGAAAATCTTTAATTTCTTTACCTATGCGTGGTTTAACGTAACAAAAGATAAAAGGTTTCAATTTTGTTCAAAATAAAATAAAATATTTTTACTTTTATCTGTAATTTACTTGCTTATTGATGATTATATTTGTTATTTTATTTCAAATTTTTAAAACTACTATTAATTTCCATCGATAATTCTTCAAAAACACGTTCAAAAGAGTTCATTCCGTCTATAACCACAACTTCATGAATCTCCTTATATTTTTCTATAACTGGTATTGTTTTGGTTTTATGTTCTTGCAAACGTTTTACAATCCTTTCTGTACTTGAGTCATAAGGCATTGCATGCTCAGTTTTACTACGTTTATCTAGTCGTTTTATAAGCTCCAGTGTATCAACATTAATTTCAATAATTTTATTAATTGACGAACCATGTTTTTTTAATATACCATCTAAAATATACGATTGAACCAATGTTCGAGGGTAGCCTTTAAAAATAAAACCTTTGGCATTTTTTGTGCTTTCAATTTTTTTCTCAATTAAGCGAATAACAATTTCATCAGGAACTAATTGTCCATTTTCGTATAAGGATTTAACCTCTTTACCTAGACTTGTATTTTTTTTAATTTCTTCATCAAGCATAGCACCAGTTGCTACAAATTCCAAATTATATTTTTCGGCAATTGCTTTTCCTAAAGAGCCTCTCCCAGAGCCAGGATAACCAAAAATTACTATATTTAACAGTTTTTTACTTAATTCATTATTCGTAATTTGTACAATATGCGTACTTACTTGTTCTACACTTTGCATTCCATTTACCGAGACATAAGTTTTCCTTTCCTTAAAAAAATTCAGAATTGGGAGTGTTTTGTCGTTGTATTCTTTCAGTCTATTCTTTATAACTTCTTCGTTATCATCTAATCTTCCCGATGTCTTTCCTCTTTTAAGCAAACGTTTTACCGATTCATTTTCTGGTACTTCAATGCTAATGAGTAAATCTAGTTTTGTGTTTAGTTTTATCATTAATCCTTCAAGGATGTACGCTTGAACAAATGTTCGAGGAAATCCATCAAACAGAAAACCATTAACATCTGGATTATTTTTTATGGTTTTTTCAATTATTTGTACAATAATTTCATCTGAAACCAAGCCGCCTTCTGCAATAATGCTTTTTGCTTCAAGTCCTAATTTTGTTTCGTTTGCTAATTCTTTTCTGAGAATATCGCCTGTAGAAATATAAAATAGTTTAAACTTTTTTATAAGATATTCAGACTGAGTTCCTTTTCCTGCACCTGGTGGGCCAAATAGAGCAATGTTTAACATAAATATATGGTTTTAGGATTAGTATTATATTACTTCTAGCTTGATTATTTACACTTGTTTCTTTTTAAAATAATTTGCGATAATAAGTAAAGTTAATGATTTTGTATTTAAGCTCAAAATTTAGAACATATATCGTTTTGCTTTATATTTTTTTTATTAAGTTTTTAAAACTAAATAGCTTCAATAAATTAGAATTTATCAAGTTTTTAAACGGAAATCAGAAAACATATTGTAAAACATGTATTTTTTTTTGTTTTAGTTGCAAACGTTTGAAACAATCTTTGTATTGACTAATTTTGTTAAAACACCCTGTAATTCCTTATCAATAGAGGCTTTCAGTTTGTGTAGATGCCTGTTTTTTTTCTAATTTAGTCACTCAAATAAAGCTAAAACTTAATTTATATACACAAATTATGTCACAAAAACCACATTTAAGCTTTTTTCAAATATTGAATATGTCAGTTGGTTTTCTGGGTATTCAGTTTGGATTTGCGCTTCAAAATGCCAATACAAGTAGAATATTTCAGACTTTAGGTGCTGATATTGATAGTATTCCTATATTATGGATTGCTGCTCCTGTTACTGGACTTATAGTTCAGCCAATTATTGGCTATTATAGCGATAAAACTTGGGGGCGTTTTGGCCGTCGTAGACCGTATTTCCTTGTTGGGGCAATTTTAGCTTCAATAGCACTTATTTTTATGCCGCACTCTCCTGTATTATGGATGGCAGCAGGAATGTTGTGGATTATGGATGCGTCTATTAATGTTTCCATGGAACCTTTTAGAGCTTTTGTAGGCGATATGTTGCCAGATGAGCAAAGAACACTTGGTTTTTCAATGCAAAGTTTTTTTATTGGTATAGGTGCAGTTATTGCTTCTTTTCTTCCTTATGTTTTAACAAATTGGTTTGGTGTTGCTAATGTTGCACCCGAGGGCGAAATACCCGATTCGGTTAAATGGTCTTACTATTTAGGGGCATTTGCCTTTATCTCAGCAGTTTCGTTTACAGTATTTAAGACAAAAGAGTATCCTCCAGAAAAATTAGCTGAATATAGCGAAGGTTCTACTAATGAGGTTTCAAATGACGAAGAAGATTTCATTGCGAATCCTGCTCGGAAAAAAACAATTGTTGGTTTAATTGCAGTAACTATAGGTGCAATAGTTAATACATTTCTTTATTTGGATGATATAGCTCAGAAAGAAGTATTTATACTTGGCTATGGTTTAATTGTATTTGGTGCGGTTGAGCTTTTGGCCGCTTGGTTTCAGAATAAAGAAAACTATAATGGATTGGTAAGTATTATCACCGACTTAAATTTAATGCCTAAAACTATGAGACAATTGGCTTGGGTTCAGTTTTTCTCTTGGTTTGCCTTGTTTTCTATGTGGATTTATGCTACTCCAGCTATTACACTTCATGTTTTTGGTGCTTCGGATGTAACAACTCAGGCATATAACGATGGTGCCGATTGGGTAAGTAACGCTTTTGCAGTGTATAATGGTGCGGCCGCTTTATTTGCATTCTTTTTAATATTTATGGCTAAAAAGACAAATCGTAAATTTACACACATTCTCTCTTTGATTGTGGGTGGAATTAGTTTTATATCCATATTCTTTATTCAGGATAAATGGACGCTTTTAATTCCATTTGTTGGAATTGGTTTAACATGGGCGAGTATATTGGCTATGCCTTATGCTATTTTAACAGGCTCACTGCCATCTAACAAATTTGGAACTTATATGGGAATATTCAATTTTTTTATTGTGATTCCTCAAATTTTAGCTGCGAGTATTCTTGGTTTTGTTATTAATCATTTTTTCCAAGATCAGGCAATTTATGCTTTATTAATTGGAGGTGTAGCATTTCTTATTGCTGCATTACTTGTAATACCTGTTACTGATACTGTATCAAAAGGATAATATAAAAAATAAATAGATGAGTGAGATAAAAGCTTGTATATTCGATCTTGACGGTGTGATAGTTGATACCGCAAAGTATCACTATATTGCATGGAAAGCTTTAGCAAATAAGCTAGGTTTTGATTTTACATTAGAAGATAATGAACGTTTGAAAGGCGTTAGTAGAATGCGTTCTTTAGAAATTTTACTTGAAATAGGCAAAATTGAACTTAGTCAGAAGGAGATGGAGAAACTGGCTCAAAAGAAAAATGAGCAGTATGTAAAGTATATTGTAAAAATGACTGCCGATGAAATTTTACCTGGAGTAGTTGATTTTATAAGTGAATTAAAGGAGCAGAATATAAAAATAGCTCTAGGATCAGCCAGTAAGAATGCTGTTTTGATTTTAGAGCAAATTAATTTACTGCATGTTTTTGATGCTTTGGTTGATGGAACTAAGGTGAAAAGCGCAAAACCCAATCCTGAAATTTTTCTAAAGGGTGCTGATGAATTGGGTATAAGTCCTGATAATTGTGTGGTTTTTGAAGATGCTGAAGCAGGTATAGAAGCAGCAATAAACGCAGGAATGCGTTCTATTGGAATTGGTAGTCCTTCTAATTTAGGGAAAGCCAATAAAGTCATGAAGGACATGAAAGGTCTCGATTTTGAGACATTTATAAAGATATTTAATTAGAGTAGAAATGAATAAATACCTAAAAGTTGACGAGTGGAAGTTGATTGAGGAAGGATTTAATCCTGAAAATCATAAAGGTTCCGAGAGTTTATTTAGTCTTGGTAATGGAAGAATAGGTCAGCGAGCTAATTTTGAGGAAAAATATAGTGGTAGTTCATTACAAGGTAATTATGTTGCAGGAGTTTATTATCCTGACAAAACCCGTGTTGGTTGGTGGAAAAATGGTTATCCAGAGTATTTTGCAAAAGTACTGAATGCACCAAACTGGATTGGAATAGATGTATTTATTGATGATGAAGAGCTAGATTTTGCTAAAGCTAAAGTGGATAAATTTATGCGTGTATTAAATATGCATGATGGCGTTTTAGAGCGAAAAGCAGAAGTAACATTGGAAAGTGGTAAAAAAATTCGTTTAGTAAGTAAGCGTTTTTTATCTATGCACAATCAAGATATTGCAGCAATTAAATATAGTATTACTCCTATTAATTTTAGTGGAAAAATCACTTTTATTCCATACATCGATGCTGATATTAAAAACGAGGATTCAAATTACGACGAAAAATTCTGGAATATTGTAGAAAAGCAAGTGGATAAAAGTGAGGCTTTTATAACTGCTGAAACAAAAAAAACCGAATTTCAAGTATGTAGTGGTATGGTGTATAATATTACCAAAAACCATGTTACTACAGAGTTTGAGCCAGAGCTTATTCAGCATGACAGATATGTTGCCAATAAAATTAGTATTGATGCAAATAAAAACGACGAACTTGTATTATATAAATATGCAGCCGTTTTATCGTCGCGTAATGTGGAAAAATCTACATTATTAGAACAAACCATTAAAACTGCTAAGCAAGCTGCTAAAACAGGTTTTGAAATTTTACTTAATGACCATATTGCTACATGGGAAGCTAAATGGCACGAAAGTGATATTGTTATTGAAGGTGATGTGGAGGCACAGCAAGGAATTAGATTTAATATCTTTCAGTTAAACCAAACATATACTGGTGATGATCCAACATTAAATATTGGCCCTAAAGGATTTACAGGCGAAAAATATGGTGGTAGTACTTATTGGGATACCGAGGCTTATTGTTTAGCATTTTATTTAAGCACAGCAGATTCACATGTTGCTCGTAATTTGTTGAAATACAGATATAATCAGTTGGATAGAGCTATTGAAAATGCTGAAAAGCTTGGTTTTAAAAATGGTGCTGCTCTTTATCCTATGGTTACGATGAATGGCGAAGAATGTCATAATGAATGGGAAATTACCTTCGAAGAAATTCATAGAAATGGGGCTATTGCTTACGCCATTTATAATTATGTAAATTATACGGGTGATAAGGAATATTTGGTTGAATATGGCTTAGAGGTATTAATTGCAATTTCGCGTTTTTGGTCGCAACGAGTAAATTATTCTGAGGACAAAAAAAAGTATGTAATGCTTGGCGTTACAGGACCAAATGAGTACGAAAATAATGTAAATAATAACTGGTATACTAATAAAATTGCTGCTTGGACATTAAAATATACTCAGGAAACTATAGCTTTTGTAAAGAAAACTCACCCAGCTCGTTTTTCTGAAATTACTGAAAAAACTAAGTTACAAGAATTTGAAGAACCAGCTCGTTGGGAGAATATTGTTAATAAAATGTATTATCCTTACGACGAAAAACGCAAAGTTTTATTGCAGCAAGATGGATTTTTGGATAAGGAAATTAAAAATATTGAATTTATACCAGTAGCTGAGCGACCAATTAATCAAAATTGGTCATGGGATAGAATTTTACGTTCTTGTTATATTAAGCAAGCAGATGTGTTGCAAGGAATCTATTTCTTTGAAAATGAGTTTGATAAGGATGCAATTCGACGAAATTTTGACTTTTATGAGCCAATTACGGTGCATGAGTCATCTCTTTCGCCTTGTATTTACTCAGTTATGGCTTCTAAAATAGGGAATAATAAAAAGGCCTACGATTTATATTTACGCACTGCTCGTTTAGATTTAGACGATTATAACGATGAGGTTTATCAAGGTTGCCATATAACTAGTATGGCAGGAACTTGGCTGTCAATTGTAGAAGGATTTGCTGGCAAGCGCATTATTGACGATCGCTTACATTTTAGTCCAAGTATTCCTCGTAAATGGCTGTCTTATTCATTTGTTCTGCGTTTTAGAGGTAGTTTAGTGTCTATTAAAATTACGCGTAAAGAAATGCTTATTTCAAATTTGAATGGAATTGATGTGTCTGTTGCAATAAATGATAAAAAGTACGAAATTGCATCTAAGCAGAGTATTAGTGTGGAAATTAAAAGCATTTAATACGAGCAATTTTTGATTGATTTTAATCGAGATATTTATTTGAGACAATGAATGGAATTGTCAAACAAAAAGTTTCTTGTAAATTATAAAAAGTATGAAAAATTTAATTTTACTTAGTTTTGCTTTTTCAGTTTTGTTTTATGCATGTAATCCTAG
>DAOVUO010000094.1 GCA_030632545.1 Bacteroidales bacterium | reverse complement strand
TAATGTAATTATTTCAACATCTAAAGATTATAAAGTACTTACTTACTTTACAATTATTTTAATGATTATAGCCATTGGAGCAAACTATATTTTTATTCCACTTTATGGACTTAGTGGTGCTGCTTTTGCATCATTTTTATCTACATTAATTTATGTACTACTTCGATATTTCTTTTTGCTTATAAAATACAAATTGCAGCCCTTCAATTTTAAAATAATAATTGTAATAATAATTGCCGCATTTACTTATAGTATTTCATTGTTCTTACCACCAATGCCTCATTTTATAATTGATATTGTTGTTAGAAGTATACTAATAAGTATTATTTTTGGCTTTTTAGTAATTGCAAGTAAAGTGTCTAACGAATTGAATGATAAGCTTTGGGAGTATTCAAAATTAGTATGGAATAAACTAAAATAATTATTTAAACCAAAATGACTATAATTAAAATAGCTTCTTATTATAATAGTTTTCTAAAATCATACTATAATAGCTATCCACATATTATCAATGTGCGCTATTTATCGCAACATACTCATTTAATGTCGCAAGCATTTGCCTGGGCAGATTTTTACTCTAAAGCATTTATACGCAAAGGACATAGTGCTTTTGAGATTGTTCATAATGCAGAACCACTCCAAAACCAGTGGGCTAAAGAGCACGAAACTAAATCTAAAAATAAAGAATTACTCTTAGAACAAATTGCGTTTTATTCGCCCGATGTTCTTTGGTTTCAAGATAGTTTGTCGTTTGATGCTTCGTTTATAAATAAGATAAGAAATCAGTTTAAAAATATTAAGCTGATTATTGGTTATTCGTGTGCGCCTTATTCAATCGAAAATCTTGCTGATTTCAAAGCTTATGATTTCATGGTAAGCTGTTCGCCATTTTTTATTGAAGAGTTTACAAAACAGGGAATTAAAGCGATGTTGCTTTACCATGCTTTTGAGCCAACGATACTAAATAGAGTTGGTGTAAGCAAGCGGCAAAACGAAATTGTTTTTATTGGAAGCATTATACCCCGTAAAGGATTTCATATCCGCCGAAAGCAATTTTTAGAAACTCTAGCCCAGAACAAAAAGTTTAAGTTTATTTTTTTTGGTAGTATAGACGAACTACAATTTTCAAAAGTTTTAAAAATACAAATTCTGTATATCATTAAAATGGTGCTTGTTTTTACACGCTTGAATATTTTCCTTAAAAATTATAAATATTATAAAAAGATTGAAAATATATCTTCATTCCCAGTTTATTTAAAACTATCCAACATATTATTAAGCAAACATAGAAATGCTAAATATGGTATTGAAATGTATAAAAAGTTGGCGAATTCAAAGCTAACATTTGATATTCAGGTTAGTACAAAAGATGAATATGCAAGAAATATGCGAATGTTTGAGGCCACAGGAATGGGAGTTTGTTTATTAATTGAAAATAAGAACAATATAAAGGACTTATTTGTGCCAAACGAAGAGGTTGTTATTGTGGATTCTTTTGATGATGCCATTAAGAAACTAAAGGAATTAATAAACAATCCTGATAAATTAGAGCGTATAGCTTTAGCTGGCCAAAAAAGAACATTAAAAGAGCATACTCATGATAATAGAGTAGATGTTTTGATACAAGAAATAAACAAATATTTATAAGCAATTTATGATTTTAGCATTTAAACTTACTTTCAGAGAATTGTTTCGTTTTTTGAGAGATAAAAATCAGCGTAAGTTTTGGTATTTATCTATGAAATTTGGGAACAAAAAGCGACATAAAATATATACTGCAAAATTTAATGGCTTTAAAATTAATGTTGTAGATGCAGAATCTTTCGTATGGCAATTTAAGGAAATATTTACTGATGAGCTTTATCGCTTTACAACAACAATAAAAGAACCTATTATATACGATTGTGGGGCAAATATAGGTGTGAGCGTATTATATTTCGCTCAAAACTATTCTCAATCAAAAATTACTGCCTTTGAAGCACACCCCATGGTAGCCAACTTATTGGAAGAAAATCTTAAGAATAACCAAATAGCAAATGTAGAGTTACACAAAAAAGCTGTTTGGACTAATGAAGATGGAATTGAAATAAGTGATGAAGGTGCCGATGGCTCAAGCATATTTGGCGAGGAGAATAAAATAAAAATTTCGAGTGTTCGTTTGGCAAACTTTCTGGAAAAGGAAGATCGAATTGATATGTTTAAAATGGACATTGAAGGTGCTGAATTAAATGTACTGCAAGATTGTTCGCCTTATTTGCATAAAATAGAGAACCTATTTGTTGAATTTCATAGTTTTAAAAATAGGGAGCAAGATTTATCAGCTTTGCTAAAAATATTGGAACAAAACGGTTTCAGATATGATATATATAGTTTAAAAAGATTAAAGAAAAGTCCTTTACTTAATATTGGACACGAAACAGGTGATATGGATTTACAGATGAATATTTTTGCTAGGAGAATATAAAGCGGCTAATTTAGAAAATAGATTTTTTATTAATATATTGTTAATTTCATTTTTATTTTTACATTTAAGCACTTTTTTTATCTCGAAATGGGGCAAATTAAGCACAGGCTATAAATAAACTATAATTCAAACCTTTAGTTATGAGAAAAATCGTTGAAAAATACGTTGAATTGCCAACTAAAATACGCAAACCACTATGGAGATTGTGGCATAATTTAATAATAGGCTTTGATAAAGAAAAAAAAGAAGCATTTCTTAATTATGGATATGCTGGAGAGCAAGACGAATTTGAACACTTTGAGCTTAACAAAGATGATTCAAAATTTAAATATAGCATTCAGCTATATGCTCATGTTGCACGCCACCATGGCTTTAAAGGAACAGATGTGCTTGAAGTTGGAAGCGGTAGAGGCGGAGGAGCATCTTTTCTTACTCGTTATTTTAAGCCAAATAGTTATACCGCAATGGACATTAATGAACGAACTATAGAATTTTGTAATTCACATCACGATGCCGACGGTTTAAAATTTATTAGAGGCGAAGCAGAAAAACTTCCATTTGAAAATGAACAATTTCATGCCGTTGTAAATGTAGAATCGGCACGTTGCTATACTGATATTCCAAAGTTTTTTGATGAAGTTAAACGAGTATTAAAACCCGGAGGTAAATTTTTATTTGCAGATATGATAAAACCAGATGATTTTGAAACGATTATAACTGATTTAAAGAAAACGGGTTTAAGAATAATCGAAACAAAAAACATCTTACCTAATGTAGTGGAGGCCTTAAAACAAGATTCTGAGCAAAGAATGAATGCTATTAATGCAAATGTTCCTAAAATTTTGCGTAAATCATTCTATGAGTTTGCTGGCGTTGAAGGCACTGGTAGATTTAACTCATTTGATTCAAATAAAATCGGCTACTGGTCAGTTACTCTGGAAAAGCCCTTAAATTAAACCCTAAAAAAATAAGCTGATTAAATATTCTTCAATCAGCTTGTTTTTATTTCACGATAAAAAGCCTACCTTAACTGACTGAAGAATACAGCAATGCAAGTTACTGAATAAATAACTTGTATGTAAGAAGTAAAGTAACTATTTCATTTTATTTATAAGACTTGTCTAAATATTGCGGCCAATTACTTCACCTTTATTATTAATTATCAAATAATTAAAAGTTCCCTCCCATACAAACATACTTGAAAAAAGATCTTTATTTCGTCTATACATTCTTTGAATGGAATTAGAAAATAAAGAGTGTGCCATAAAAAATAATTCTTTATCCCCTGTATCTCTTCTCTCCTTATCAGTATATTCAATGAAAATTATCGTATTATCAACAATGTTAATATGCCATTTATGAAAATTTTTTAATCGAATAAAATTAAATATAATATCTGAAGTTTTCGTAGGAACTTCTATATACCCTTTTTTTCCAACCCTTAATATTTCATCTAATGCTTTTTGTGGTTCTTCTACGTGTTCAAGTACATGTGAACAATAAATAAAATCAAAAGATTTATCTTCAAAAGGAAGCTCTTGTACATCACCCTTAATGAATTTTAAACCATTTGTTTTTAGTTTATTATACCTATGTTGCGTTTTTTCTGGAAATTTATCAAGCAAAGTAGTTGCATATTCAAATGGCTCACCACCACTTCCAATGTCTAAAACTTTATCATTTTTTTGAATATCAAAATTAATATATCGTTTATGATAATCTTTTTTATTCTCACTTTTAATAAATTTACGTGAATAAAAAATCACACCTAATGGACTGAAACTAAGAACTTTTTTGAACAAATTCATATATTACGTATTTAATGCTAAAATATATAAATTATTTGATTAATAATAATTTCGAGGAGTACAGTTAGGGCAAACGCATGAAAATAATTACATATTATTTTCAGTTTACAAAAACAAAAAACAGTTCACTTAATCGCATAATTACAAGCATTTTAACAGCATCGACAATTAGAGGGGTTAGAATAAAGTTGTATTTGTTACATATCGCCTCACTCAGATTAAAGCTCATAAAATAAAACTATTAACATAAGAATTCATCACTTTATTTTCAACCTTAATAGAAAATAAAGTGATGAAACAACCAACCTTATTAACATTAATTTCTAAATTCAATTCAAAACTAGCTGTATTTTAGTCAAATAACAAATTCGCTGCATTTATAATATTTATCATGCATTTGCCCTGAGAGTTAAGTTTTCAGCAAATAAACATTTGTGTAATTAGAAGTATATCAGTGTTTTAATATTCTAATAAAGTATATTCTAATTGTCTGTAATTCATGTACTTTGTGCATTTCCCGATATTCGAGACAAACTGTGGCTAAAATTTAACGAAATATTGCTTGTTACACTGTAACGTTTTCTTCTTTTTGCTCGTCTTGTTATTAAAAGAGACAGAATGCGCTTAGTTCTTATTTGTATATTTTTTATTGCTATTGGATGTGCTCAGGATACTGATGATTTTGCATTATATAATAATGAAACAAACATTGATTTAGTTAATAATCAATCGGAATATGATGATTTAATTGCCCGTAGAGCTGAGGATATTTCTGATAATTTTGTAATTGATACTGCTTATATTTTAGGAGAATGGTTGAACCTAAAAGTTAGTTATGGTGGTGGTTGCGAAAATCATACATTTAAGGCATACTGGAGTGGCGTATTAGAGTACAGCACCCCTCCACAAACTTATGTTTTACTCACACACCAATCGAATAATGATTTTTGCGAAGCATATATTACACAGGATTTATCAATTAATCTTACTTGGCTTCTTAATGGGAATTTAGATGAATCAGGTATAATTGTAATTGTACAGAATGGAGCAAACGAGCAAAACTATACAGCAGAATAAATAGCAAGTGAAATTTTTTAATAAAGAAAAAAATTTAATTAGCACTATTGAAGGGTGCAAGAAAAATCGGCGGAAAGATCAAGAGACTCTTTATAAAGATTTTTTTGCTTATGCTATGAGCATTGCTATACGCTATGCTCACTACAACGAAGAGGCTCACGAAATTGTAAACGATAGCTTTATGAAAGTTTTTAATAAGATTGAAAACTACAATTCGAAGCATGCTTTTAAATCGTGGTTTAGGACTATTGTTGTTAATACATCAGTAGACTATTACCGAAAAAATGGGAAACTAAGACTAAATGCCGAAATTGAACAAGCAGATAGAAGTAATTATAGTCAAGAGATAATTGATTCTCTTACTATAGATAATATATTAGAGCTTTTAAATGAACTTTCGGATAAGCAAAAGGTAATTTTTAACCTTTTTGAAATTGAAGGTTATTCGCATAAGGAAATTGCCGAAATGCTTGAGATTACTGAAACTGCGTCACGAACAACTTTAACACGTGCTAAAAAAGCACTCAGACTTTTATATTTTAATCATTTTGAGAAAGATGAAGAGTACAATAGATATTGCATTAAGCAAGCACATTAAGCAACGCTTCGAAAATTATAATCCTGAGTTTAAAAAGGAATATTGGACTGCCTTTGAGAATAAACTTAATGGCAAAAGTAAGCGTATTGCTTGGTTTTGGCCAACCATTGTAAAAGCTGCAAGTGTGGTTATTCTTATTACTGCTGCTCCTCAGCAAATTAATAAAATGACTGAAAGTTATAGTTTAGTTTTACTACCGAAAACAATTGATATTCAACCCGAAGTAATCTCAAATGAAATAAGCACAATTCAATATTCTGAAGCTAAAGCATCAATACATAATACTACTAATGATGAAGCAAATTTGGCAAATAATTATATCTCCAACCTAAACAACAAAGTCATAAATATCAAGCAATTAGAAAGAAATACTATTCCTCACCAAAAGTTTGAGAATATTAGCTCTGAACAGGAACTTCAGTTTGCAGTATTTTTGCCTGAGGAAAACATCACTTCTACAACGAGCGAAAACGATAAGATGAATTATGGCTTTGATATCACTAGTGCTATTGGAAATCAACAGAACCAATTGAATACTGTTTTTGGTGGAGCTATAGTAGCAAGTGTAAAATTAAGTCAAAAACTAAAAATCTCTTCTGGAATCAGTTGGCAAAAAAACAATGAATTACAGCAAAATAGTTATGAGTACGCTTCATCTGAAATAAATTCTGTTATTACAAACGAAACAAAAAATTATAATCTTTTTTCTATTCCTTTGGCTATTAGCTATAAACTAAAGAATAATATTGGTGTCAAAATTAGTAGTTCTGTGGATTATTTGGGCTCTGTGGACGAAGTAAAAATGGCTTCGATGCAATCAAATATATATTTTAGTCCAACCGCTGATTTGGCTGCGGATAATACTAAATATTCAAATAGCATATCTAATCATTTAAGTAGTACTAGTGAAGTGAATAAGTTGCAGTTGCTTAATAATATGCGTTTGGCCTTTACTTATAATGTAAAAAAGAATAAAATTGATTTGAATGTAGAACCTTTTATACAAATTCCATTAATTTCTAATGATAAAATAATAAATAATATACCACTAATGGGATTAAGCTTACTATATAATATAGATTTTAGTTAGTTTATTATTAGCTATTTATATCCAACTTTCAATTTCAAAGTTATCATCATTTCGGTCAAAAGTAAATATTCTACTTTCCATATCAAAAGCATCAAAGACTAATAATTTTTTGGTAAGAATATCACCATGCCCAGTTATAATTTTAATTACTTCGTGTGCCTGTATTGTACCAATAATTCCAGCTATTGTACCAAACAAACCAAAATTTGATGATTTTAATAAACGTTTATCGCTTGGTACATTTGGATATAAGCATCTGTACGAAGGGCCATTTTCATAATTGAAAACCGATACTTGCCCTTCTTGCCCAACAACACTCCCATGTACTAATGGCCTGTTAGCAAGAATACAAGCATCGTTGAGTATATATCGTGTATCATAATTATCTGTGCAATCAACAATTATATCATATTGCTTAATTATACTTAGGGTAATTTCATTTCGCTGAAAATATAAATTATGAATCCTAAAATCTACAAAATCATTTTGCTCACGTAGTTTTTTCTCTAAAACAACAGTTTTGTGCTTCCCAATATCAAACGCACCAAATAAAACCTGACGCTGTAAATTACTCTCCTCCACTTTATCAAAATCCACAAGTCCTATTGTGCCAACTCCTGCCGCAGTTAAATATTGCAGAACTGGAATTCCCAATCCTCCACTACCAACCACAAGTACTTTAGCAGTTTTTAGTAATTCTTGTCCAGCAATACCAATTTCTGACATAAGAATATGCCTTTTGTAACGTCTAAGCTCTTGTACATTTAGAATTGATATGGGCATAATCGTTCTTTTTTTTACAAATTTGCATTTTTTTTTTTACATTATTAAATTTTATCCCTTTACATTCCATTTTGAATAAATAAACTAAAATTAGCGATAAATTCAGTTGTTGAGCATAAAAAAAATAGTCAGAATATTTTTATGCATGCTTAATTTCATTAAATTTGACTCAATTTTCAAATAAACTATGACAACTACTCAAAAACTTCTAAAAGGTATTCATAATTTCATCTATAAATTTGGCATTGACCTTAGTCTTGTTAAAAAAGAAGAGCAAATTGATGCAATAGAATATAATAGTATTGAAAATTATTGGAGTCCCGAAAGTTGGGCTG